>CAZRUC010000014.1:0-16652 GCA_964603175.1 uncultured Anaerolineaceae bacterium | reverse complement strand
GGCCAGGCGGCCGAGTTCGACTACGCGGGCACGCAGGCCTGCCGGGCGCTGCGGGCCGAGGGCGTGCGCACGATCCTGGTCAACTCCAACCCGGCCACGATCATGACCGACGCCGAGGTGGCGGACGCGGTCTACCTGGAGCCGCTTACCGTCGAGGCCATCGAGCAGGTAATCGCCAAAGAACGGCCCGAGGGGCTGCTGGCGGGGCTCGGCGGGCAGACCGGGCTCAACCTGGCCGTGGCGCTCGCCAAGGCCGGCATCCTCGAGAAGTACAACGTCCGCCTGATCGGCACACCGCTCGAAGCTATCGAAATGGCCGAGGACCGCGAGCTGTTCCGCGACCTGCTCGACCGGATCGGCCAGCCGTACGCGCCGAGCTGCATCGTCGAGGGCGATACGGACGAGGAACGCGAGCACGCTACGCGCGAGGCCCTGGCGGAGATCGGCCTGCCGGCGATCGTTCGACCCGCGTTCACGCTCGGCGGCACCGGCGGCGGCATCGTCGAGACCGAAGCCGCGTATTGGGAGCGGGCGCGAACCGGCCTGCGCCTCAGCCCAATCCACCAGGTCATGATCGAGCGCTGCCTGGTCGGCTGGCAGGAGATCGAATACGAGGTCATGCGCGACGCGGACGACACCTGCATCGCGGTGTGCTCGATGGAGAACGTCGACCCGCTGGGCGTCCACACCGGCGACTCGATCGTGGTCGCGCCGGTCCAGACGCTGCCCGACCCGGTCCACCAGCGGCTGCGGTCGGCGGCGCTCAACATCATCCGGGCGCTCGGCGTCGAGGGCGGCTGCAACGTCCAGTTCGCGCTCAGCCCCGACTACACCGACTACGCGGTCATCGAGGTCAACCCGCGCGTCAGCCGATCCTCGGCGCTCGCCAGCAAGGCGACCGGCTATCCGATCGCGCGCGTCGCCGCCCAGATCGCGGCAGGCCGTCGGCTCGCGGAGATCCCCAACGTCGTGACCGGAACCACCGTCGCCGCCTTCGAGCCGGCACTCGACTACGTCGTCGTCAAGCTGCCGCGCTTCCCATTCGACAAGTTCCCCACGGCCGACCGAACCCTGGGCAGCCAGATGAAGGCGACCGGCGAGGTGATGGCGATCGATCGAACGTTCGGTTCGGCGCTGAACAAGGCGCTGCGCGCACTCGAACAGGCGGGGGCCGGCTTTCTGGCCGAGAACGCCGGGTGGCAGTCCACGCTCGATTACCTGATCGAACCGGCCCCGGCCGAGCCCGAGTTCATGCCGATCGATGCCAGCGGTCTCCTCTGCGAAGCGAGGGCTCACGCCGAGCGGGCCGCTTATCCCATCGTCCTGAAGCGCTTCCTGGCGCCGTCCGACTCGCGGTTCTGGCGCATCCTGGCCCTGCTTCGGCGCGGAATGCCGGCCGAGACGATCCGCGGCGTGACCGGGATCTCGGCCTGGTTCCTGTGGGAGTTCGAGCGGGCGATCGCGCTGGAGCGGGAAGTGCGGGCCTTCGGGGCGAGGATCGCCGATCCACGGGACGAGGAGGCGGCCGCTCTCCTGGCGACGGTGAAGCGGGCCGGGTTCGGCGATCGAGAGCTGGGGCAGATGGCTCGCATCGATGCCGAAGCGATCCGCCTGGCGCGGATGGAGCTGGGCCTCGTGCCCGGCTACGCGATGGTCGACACGTGCGCGGCTGAGTTCGCGGCCGAGACCCCTTACTTCTACGCCACGTACGCGGCCAGCGGCTCGGAGCCGGAGCTGCCTCCGGTGGCGCGGCCGGCGGCGCTGGTGATCGGCTCCGGCCCGGTGCGGATCGGGCAGGGGATCGAGTTCGACTATTGCGCGGTCCAGGCCGCGGCCGAGCTGCGGGAACAAGGCTGGCAGGCGGTCATGATCAACTCGAACCCCGAGACTGTCTCGACCGACTTCGACGCCAGTTCGCGGCTGTACTTCGAGCCGCTCGATCCGGAGAGCGTCCGTTCGGTGGTCGAGGCCGAGTCGCCTGACGGCGTGGCGCTGATGGGTGCGTTCGTGCAATTCGGCGGCCAGACGCCACTGAACCTCGCCGAGCCGCTCGCGGCGGCCGGAATTCCGCTGCTCGGTGCCAACCTCGAGACCATCGACCAGGCCGAGGACCGCATCCGCTTCGCCAACCTCGTCGAGTCGGTCGGCATTCCCCAGCCCGAAGGCGGCATGGCCCGGTCGATCGAGGAGGCGCTGGCGCTGGCCGATCGCATCGGCTATCCGGTCATCGTTCGACCGTCGTTCGTCATCGGCGGCCTCGCCATCGACTTCAGCTATTCGCCGTCCGACCTCGAGACGCAGCTGGCGCGCGCCACCGTCGTGGACCCGGACCGACCGGTTCGCATCGACCGCTATCTCGAAGGCATCGAAGTCGACGTCGATGCCATCGCAGACGGCGAGACGGTCCTGATCCCGGGCTTGCTCGAGCATGTCGAGCGTGCGGGCGTCCATTCGGGCGACTCGGTCGGCATGTTCCCACCGCAGACGGTTTCGGCCTCCGATCAGGAGCTGATCGTCGCAGCGATGGATCGGATCGTGCGGGCGCTCGATGTCCACGGCCTGGTCAACGCGCAGTTCATCGTCCGCGAGGACGGCGTGTACCTCATCGAGGTCAATCCTCGCGCCAGCCGCACCGTGCCTTTCATGAGCAAGGTCACGGGCGTACCGATGGTCAAGCTCGCGGTCCGGATCGCGCTGGGGGAGACACTGCGCGGCATGGGGTGGGGGAATGGGCTGCTGGAGCCGCCGCCGCTGGTCGCGGTGAAGGCGCCGGCCTTCTCCACGGCCAAGTTGCGTGGCGTCGATCCGTCGGTCGGCCCCGGCATGCAGTCCACCGGCGAGGTGATCGGCATCCACACCGACCCACGCGTGGCTCTCGCCAAAGCGATGCAGGGAGCGGCCTTGATCCCGCCTCGCCCCGGTGCGGACGGTGCCCTGGCACTCATCTCGGTGGCGGAACGCGACGTTCCTGCCCTGCCCCGGGCCGCCCACGCCTTGGCGCGCGCGGGCTACCGTTTCGCCGCAACTGAAGGCACTGCGGCCGCCCTCGCCAAACTGGGTTACGACGCCCAGCTCGTGGCCAAGGTCGGAGAGAAGGCCACCGATGGCCGCGTGCCGATCCTCGAACTGATCGCATCGGGGCGAGTCCGCCTCGTCGTGAACACGCCCGCGCCCAAGTCCGGTCCGGTTCGAGACGCCGCCGAGATCCGCCTCGCCGCCACGGCGGAAGGCATCCTGTGCCTCACCGCGATGGAGACGGCCGTGGCCGCGGCCGAGGCCCTGGACCCGGATCTGGTCACGCGACTGGCGGAAGTACGCTCGTTGGGCGAGTGGGTCCCCGAGCCCGGCAAGCCCCGCGGGGTGCTGGTGCCGGACTAGACCGGGACAGGACGGCTCGCAGCTTCGTCAATCTGATCATGATGGCAATCGTGACCGTCGAGAGAGGGAGTGGGGAGTTGCTCGAGCTCGAGGGGGACGCGCCTCCCTTCATGGGCGCGGAGGAAGCCGGCACCGGTTTCGAGGCCCTGTACCGGCAGCGCTATCGCGACGTCTACCGCTATGCGCTTCTCATGCTCCACAGCGCGGAAGACGCGGAGGACGTGACGGCGGACGCGTTCCAGCGGGCTTATGCGGCTTGGGGGTCGGGGCACGGGCCCGCAGGCCAGTCGCTGCCGTGGCTGCTGCTGATCACGCGCCGCCTCGTAATCGACAAGGCCCGCCGCCGCAGACTGCTGTCGTGGCTGCCGCTGGCGAGCCTGCATCCCATCCACGAGCCCAGCGCAGAGGCGGACACGGGCCGGACCGAGTTCTGGCTTTGGTTCGAGCGGTTCGCCCGCGAACTGCCGACACGGCAACGTGAGGTTCTGATCCTGCGCTACCAGCGCGACCTGGACGACGACGCGATCGGCGAAATCCTGGGGCTTTCCGCCTCCGGGGTCCGGTCGCTTGTGGGCCGTGCCTGCGCCACGTTGCGCCGCAACCCGGAGATATGGCGATGAACGAGAACGAGTTCCAGAACGACGCCCTGCTCCCGTCCGACGAACAGATCCTGGACGGCGTGCGCAGGCGACTGTCGGGTGTCGAGCCGCTCGTGCCGCTGCCGAAAGTCTGGCAGCCCGATCGGGTTCGCCGGAACGTCCGCTTCCGGCCTGCCGGCGCTTTCGGCTTCGGTGGCGTGGTTGCGGTATTGCTGGTCACCGTCGTGATCGGCATGTCGCTTGCCCACCAGGGCCCGTTCTACGGCGCGGGCTCGGGCCCAGGCGCTTCGACGCCTACCGGCCGGGTCGAGGCCAGCCCGGCGGCGATCGTGATCCCTTCGGCGCGCATTCCGAGCGACATTCCGAGCAACGGCCGCACGTTGGGCAATCCGAGCGCGCCCGTGACCATGGACGTGTGGATCGACTTCCGCTGCTCGGCCTGTTCCGACTTCGCCAGTGGGACTGCGCGGCAGCTCATCGACAAGTACGTCGCCCCCGGCAAGCTAAAGATCGTCTACCACGACTTCATCGTCATCGACCTGCACGACCAGACGCACGCATCCGAGGACGCAGCAAATGCTGCTCAGTGCGCCGCCGACCAGGGTAAGTATTGGGTCTACGCCGATTGGCTCTGGGCCAACCAGGATCCTCAGGAAGCGGCCGCCGCGGTCAGCCGTGACCGGTTGATCGAGATGGCCCGCCAAGCTGGGCTGGACGTCGCCGCCTTCCAGGCCTGCTACGACGCAGGAAACCACCGGGCGGCTATTCGTGCCGAGTCAGCCTCAGCGTCCGGTCTGCTGGTCCAGGGCACCCCCACCATCCTGGTGAACGGCCAGCCGGTTGGTTCGGGTGGCGCCGTCCCCGACTTCCAGACCGTGTCGGCGGCGATCGACGTCGCCCTGGCAACACCTTCCGCGAGCGCCTCCAGCTAGACGGCCCTGACGGCGAGCGGCGTTCCTGAGGCGGGCCGCTCCCCGTCAGGCGTGCTCGAGGAGCGTGGGCGCCTCGACGGGGATTGGCGTGGTCAGGACAGCGCCACCCGCGGCGGAATGGTCGGTGCCACGGAACCAATGCCACAGCAGCCATGTGGACGCGGTGTACAGGACGATGATCGTCACGAAGTCCACGGCGTAGCCGGCCGTGAACCCGAGCCTTGCCTGGAGCTGGCCGTAGTAGAGCGGCGCGATCGTCCAGCCCAGGGCCCAGAGCAGCGTCATCGCCGCCGACAGCGTCGCTCGCTCGGCAGCCGAGACCCGGTCCATCGCGAAGGCATCGAAGATGGGGCTGCCTGCGTTCATCAGCGAGTTGCGAACCGTCATCGCGACGATCACCGTCCAGAGCACCGGCGAGAACCCGAGCACCAGCAGGAAGGGAATACTCGAGCCCTGGACGAGCACGATCGATCCGATCCGGCCGAAACGGCTGGCCAGGGCGGGCTGCGCCAGTATCGCCAATGTGGTGCCAAGACTCGTGACAGCGAAGACGGCGTTGATCGCCGGCAGGCCCAGCGCGAACTTGCCCTGCACGAAGACGTTGAGGAACGGGATGAGCTGACCGGCACCGAGGGCCGTGATGAAGCCCGGCAAGAGCAGTTTGGCGAACAGGCGGGGGTCCGAGATCTCGATCCCGAACCGGCCGTGTCGGGGCCCCGTGGGCCGTGGCCCGGGGCGGTCGCTGCTAAGCAGGTAGACGGTGCCGAGCGAAAGCAGGCCGAGGAGCGCCGTCCCCCACAGCAACACCTGGTAGGGAGCGGCGGCCGCCGTAAACCCGAGTCGCGATGCGAGCTCGGTCGCGATCACGCCTCCCAGGACAGCCGCGATCAACGAAGTCAAGTTGCCCAGCGCCGACCACATCGAGAAGTATTCGTTTCGCTGATCTGGCTGGGTGTGCTCCGCGATATACGGGACCTGGACCACGTAGACCATCTGTGAGCCGGCGCCGAGGGCCACAACCCCGACGAAGAGAAGGGCCAATTGGCCGGGCAGAAATGCAAAGAGGGCCAGCGCCACCAGAGCCATGCCCGCGGCCATGACCGACCGCCGACCGATGCGGTTGGATACGACGCTGGCGGGCAAAGCGACAACGACGCCGGCCAGCTGCGAGGCCGCCATCAGCAAACTGATCGTGGTCCGATCTATCCCGATGGCCTCGAGATAGAGGTTGAAGTCGATCCAGTAGAGGCTGATAGCCGCCCCGAAGACCAGCGTGGTCAGCAGGAAGAGGCGGGCGTCTCTACCGAACCCGGTGAAACTGTGGAGGTAACGCCGCAGCGCGCCACCCATGCGAGCGCGAGGGGATCAGGAGAAGGCCGGGTCTGCTCCGACCACGTCCGGACAATCCGGATCGGGGCGCGTGATGGTCCTTCCCACGATGATCAGCAGCCGTCCCATCTTCAGATGGAGTCCGCTGAATGTGCAGCCATCGACCGGATCCACTCCCTCGTGGCTGCGTCGATGCTCGGCTGCTTGGGTGCGGAGCTCGGCCTGGTGTAGCCGAACCATCAAGAGGCGCTCGGGCGCGTCAGGCAGCATAGTGCCCTCCAGGAGCGTGCGGGAACGGTCGGAGAGTAGCCGCGAGGTGGCGGTTTGGTCGTAAAGGTTGCGCATGGCGGTCCTCCAATTTCACCGAACCCGATTCACCGAACCAGATAAGCCTTCAGCTCCGGCCCGGCTTCCTCTATTCGGTCGCGGCGGAGCGTGTAGTAGGCGACGCTGCCCTGCTGCGTAACGGTCACGAGACCGGCGCTGCGGAGTTGGGCGAGGTGGTGGTTCACGGTCGGCTTGCTAAGCTGCAATTCGTTCGCGATCTCGGTCATGTAGCGGTCGCGCTCGGCCAGCAGCCGCAGGATCCGCAGGCGGCTCTCGTCGCCCAAGGCCCGGTACAGCCGGATGGCCGCGACCGGCGGCGTGAGCCGGTCTGCGCTCTCGAGAGCGGCGTCAGCGATCGGGTAGCAGATCAGCTGTGTCTCGCCGACCTTAGCCAGCGAGTTGTACGGCCGCCCGAAATAGCTCGGGGCGAGCACGATGCGACGTACCCGCGGCTCGGGCGCGAGCCTGATGCCGTTGGTTGCCCGCTCCACGAACCCGAGCGGGTCGCCGGCGGCGTCATCGCCGTTACGCAAGGCCACATCTCGATCGAGCAGCCATCCGATGCGGTTCTCGATGAGTTCGTACCGCGGCAGCCACGCATGAACGACTTTACGCGCCCCGGCAGCCAGTTCTACTGGGGTGGCCGTCAGCACCGGCATCCCCTTCAAGCGTTCCAGCTGTCCCTGGAGCGTGGTGTAGGCGTCGGGGTCGCCGTCGATGGTCCGCCTCGCAATAGGAGCCAGCTCCTGATCTTCGAGAAGCTCCCCCAGGAGCCATTCCGCGAGTTCCGGGTCGGTGCAGTCATCGACTGCCGCGACCACCTGGCCGGCGGTTCGGATAGCCGGTCGATCGACCAACATCCGCCCCAGCTCGGTGACGAAGCTCTCGCAGGCATCCATCGCCGTGCCCGAACCCAACTGGGCGGCGAGTTCCGCCCGGGCCTTCTCCAGCCAGGTGCGATCCTCGGGCAGCAGGTCTTCCGTGTCTCCGCAGTCGTTGCAGGCGCTCATCAGGAAGTCGTAGCCGGTTCGGACGTCGAGCTCTACGGTCGGCATTCCGGGTGATGCCAGGCCGGGCCGAACCAGACCGCCGCGGCGGGTCGGGGAGGGTCGTTGCGACTTCGGGGCTTGTGACATGGTAGGCGGCGCTCTAACGTGTGTTAGATAGCAGACTAACTCGGCAGTGCTGGAAGTCAAGATCGCAACGAGATCTCGGCGCAGGGCGCAACGCGGTGCGGCGGCTACAATTCCGAGACGTCAGCCGGGCAGATGCCCTTACGACCGTGAGCGATGGGAGGAACCTCAACCCCATGACCGCCCCAACGATCGGGTTCACGGATGAGCGTCTGCCGAACGGACTTCGAGTCATCGTCGCGGAAGACCACCTGGCCCCGGTCGCAGCCGTCTGCATCTGGTACAACGTCGGCTCGAAACACGAGGTCGAGGGCAAGACCGGCTTCGCCCACCTTTTCGAGCACGTTATGTTCCAGGGCTCACGCCACGTCGCCAAGACCGAGCACATGTCGCTCGTGCAGGCCGCGGGCGGGACCATGAACGGGACCACGTGGCTGGACCGGACCAACTATTTCGAGACGATGCCGAGCCATCAGCTCGAACTCGCCCTCTGGCTCGAAGCCGATCGGATGGCGACACTGCTCGACGCGCTCAATCAGGCGAATCTCGACAACCAGCGCGAGGTCGTCAAGAACGAGAAGCGCTCTTCCTACGACAACCGACCGTATGGGCAGTGGTTCCACAAGTTGCAAGCGCACGTGTTTCCGGCACCGCACCCGTACAACCACCCCACGATCGGCTCCATAGAGGATCTCGACGCCGCCTCGATCGACGACGTGGCCGCGTTCTTCCGGACCTACTACGCACCGAACAATGCGGTGCTGGCCATCGCCGGTGACGTAGACCCGCTGCAGGTCCGAGCCTGGGTGGATCGTTACTTCGGTTCCATTCCCGCAAATCCGGCCATCCCGCCGCTCGCGGACATGTCGCTGCCGCCCACGCTGGGCGGCGAAGTGCGTGAAGTCGTGGAGGACCGGGTGCCACTCGCACGGCACTACTTCGGGTTCCGAGCTCCGCGTCTTGGCGAACCGGGGTCTGACGCGATGGAGCTCGCGGCCCAGATACTTGCCGGCGGCAAGGGCAGCAGGCTGTATCGCCGGTTGGTTCGCGAGGACCGAGTCGCGCAGGACGTGGCCTTCTTCTCATTGGGTCTGGTCGGCGGCGCTTCGATCGTCGCGGGTCAGGCGACGGTGCGTCCCGGCATAGCTCTCGACGTCGTCGAGAAGGCTTTCGAGGAAGAGCTCGAGCTTCTTGGCCGGGAGCCCGTCACCGACGACGAGCTGGCGCGCGCGCGGGCTCTCATCGAGACGTACGAACTGGAGGCTCTCCAGCGCGTCGACGAGAGGGCCGATCGGCTGGCCATGTACGCGACGCTACTGGACGATCCCGATCTGATCAATCGCCAGCTGGATCGCTACCTCGCGGTCACTGCGGCCGACATCCAAGCCGTTGCGGCCGAATTCCTGACTCCCGAGAACCGGGTCGTTCTTACCTACGTGCCTGCCGCCCAGATCGAAGGCGAGGAGACAGCAGCATGACGCTCGAAGAAATCCTCTCCCAGCGTCCGTCGCCGGGCCTGCCACGCGCTTACCAATTCCCGCCTTTTGAGCGCACCGTGCTGCCATCCGGCATGCAAGTGCTCGCTGTTCACGTACCCGGCAGGCCGCTCGTCTCCGCGAACCTGATCGTTCGCCGGGGTGCGTCGGACGAGCCGGCAGGTCTCGGGGGCGTCACCGTGCTTGCCGCTCGAGCGCTGACCGAAGGGACGGAACGATACCCCGGGCTGGAACTCATCGAGGCGTCGGAACGGCTGGGCGCGACTTTGCACGCGGAGGCGAGTTGGGACGGTTTTGCGGCGTCGGTGGAAGTGGCGGCGCCGCGCCTTCGGGCTGCGCTCGACCTGCTCGCGGAGCTCGTGCTGCATCCCACGTTTCCGGAGGCGGACGTTGCACGCCTCCGCGATGAGCGCCTCAACGACCTGTTGCAGGCTCGGGCCGAGCCTCGCCGTCGGGTAGAGCAGGCCTTCGCCGCGTCCATCTATACGCCCGACTCCGCCTACGCGCGCCCCGTCGCAGGCGACGAAGAGTCCGTCCCGCGGCTGGACCGTGACGAGCTCTCGAGAATCCACCTGGCCCTCCTCGACCCGAGGCGGACCGCGCTCGTGGTGGGCGGAGACCTCAGCGGGCTCGACCTTCCGGCGATGGCCGCCGACGTCTTCGGCGCTCTCACGGCCTCCTCGGACGGTCGGACGGACCGCACCGTAGTCCCGGTTCCGTTGGCGGACTCGGCGCTGGACAAGACCATCGTTCGGCTGTACCACCGACCGGGATCGGTTCAATCGGAGGTCCGGATCGGGCACGTCGGACTGGCGCGCAAGGTCGCAGATTTCCATGCCGTCCAGGTCATGGCTTCGATCCTCGGCGGCCTGTTCAACTCCCGTCTCCAGATGAACTTGCGCGAAGAAAAGGGCTACACCTACGGAGTGGGTGCCGGCTTCGACATGCGTCGGGGGCCGGGACCCTTCGCCGTCCGAACCGCGGTTCACACTGCCGTGACGGTTCCGGCGATCACCGAGTCGCTGGCAGAACTGCGCCGGATCCGCGAGGAGAGGGTCACGGATGCCGAGCTGATCGCGGCCAGGGACTACCTCGTGGGCGTATTTCCGTTGCGTTTCGAGACTCCCGGGGCCGTCGTGGCCGCGCTCGGAGGCCTCTACCTGCACGCGCTTCCGGACGATGAGCTGGCCCGCTACCGGCCGCTCGTCGAGGCGGTCACCGCCCGTGACGTGCAGGCGGCGGCTCACGATCACATCGATCCCGACAGGCTGGCAATAGTGGTCGTGGGCGACGCGGATGCGGTGGCGCACGATCTCGAGGCAGCGGAATTCGGCGATTTCGCGATCATTCGCGAAGAGGTCGGCGACGTGGACGAGGCCCTGGCGGCCGAATGATCGCCGTGGTCGGTTTGGCCGCCTACCGCACCACGCCCGATGGGCAGGGGACCGCAGGTGGGCTCGCGGTCGATGTAGCGACCGAGGCCGTCCGGCAGGGCGCCGCCGCCGAACTGGTCGGCAAAGTCGGCGACGATGGAGCCGGGGACGGCGTTGTCGTCGGTCTGGGGCGCCTCGGCATCGGACACGCAGCGTTTCTGCGGGACCCGACGCGGCCCACGCCCATGATCGCCTTTGAACCTTCCGACGGCGGCGATGACGGGGATGACTCTCCCGTAACCACGTTGGTCCCCACCGAGGCCTCTGCGCGGCCGGCCCTCGAGGCAGGTGACGTCCAGCTCGCCCTCCGGTACCTTGCCGAAGCTCGTGTGGTCGTGGTGGTGGACCGGCTGACCGATGCCGCGCTCGGCGCAGCGGTGGAAGGGGCTCAGTTCGCGGGAGCGCTCCTCATCGTGCTCGTCCCGGCGGGTTCGCCGCTGCCTTCGGTACCTGCGGAGGCCACCGTGCTGGAGGCCCCACCGGCGGATGACGGATCGTTCGGGCGGGTAGTGGGGGCGTTCGCGGCAGCGCTGGATTCCGGAATGGACCCGGAGACCGCGTTTGGACGGGCGGTCGAGCGGTCCGGCTGGGAGGCAGTCCCCGACTCATAGGTTTCGCGGCGCATCCGGCACGGCAACTGCGCACCTCCAGGCGGTGTCACCGCTGCGCTTCATGTACATTGCCGGTAATGGACCGCGTGACCGACGGGCTCGGAGTAGAGAGCCCCCAAATCCTGCCTCCGGGCTTCGATCCTTCGGCCCGAGGACCGCTTGATCGCGCCACCGCGATCGCGGTGCTGCACCGCGCAGACGACCTTCTTGAAGCGGACGAAGCCCCTCACGCGCTCGCTCTCTATTCCCGGACGATCGGCACCTCCGACCGCGATGTCTCCGCCGCCGGTTTCTACGGTGTCGGGAACGCTCTCTACCGGATGGATCGCGAAGCGGAAGCGCTCAATGCATGGGAGCAGGCGACGTCTGTCGGCGAGACACCCGTAACGTACAGGGCCTGGCGCCAGGTCGCGGCGGCTCGCGTTCGTTCCGGGGACCTGAGCGGCGCCCTCGAGGCATATCGCGAGTGCGAGCGCCGAGCACCCAGCGAGCACAAGGCGGAGATCGCGTCCCGGCTGGGCTGGCTCTCCAAGGAAACCGGAAACACTCGGGCGGCCGGCAAGTACTTCGCCCGCAGTCGGGGTGATTCGCTGCCAACCTTCCTCACGTACTTGATCATCGCGGTTACGGCGATCACGTCCCTCGCGGCGATGAGCGGCGGCACCGCCTTTGCCTACAGCCCGCTGGAGCAACAGCTAGAACTCAACAAGATCGCCGTTGCCCACGGGGAGTTCTACCGGCTGTTGAGCGTGACCCTGGTCCACGATCCCCAGGACATCTTTCATCTGCTCTTCAACATGTACGCGCTGTGGTATGCGGGCGTACTCGTCGAGCGCATGTACGGGTCGTGGCTGATGGGCGCGTTCTATGTGCTGTGCGGTATAGCGGCCTCCGTTGGGAGCTACGTGTTCGGTGGAGCGGCGGCTTCAGTCGGGGCATCCGGCGCGATCTTCGGTCTGTTCGGCGTGGTGCTCGTAGCCACGCGCTACCACCACGCTGTGCTGGATCGGCAGTCGCGCGCGGTGGCTTCCCAGGTCGGCATGCTGATCGTGCTGAATCTATTCCTGGGTTTCTCGGGCATCTTCAACGTGGACAACTCAGCCCACATCGGCGGGCTCCTGGCCGGCATCTGGCTGGCGCTGATCATCCCGCCAACGAAGGTCCAGACCCTGGCATCCGCCTGGCAGGGACGCCGGGATGCAGCCCGAGGTCGGGCGGAGCTCGTGGGCGTTCGCGTCCTGGGCGTAGTCGCGCTGGTCGCTGTGATAGTCGCCGGTCTGGTCGTAGGCTCGAGCCAGTGGCAAAGCTACCCGTATCGCCCCGGGACGGCACTGATCTCCCCGTCGGGTCAGGACCTGGTGTCGGCCGGCGTTGAAATCGGCCCGCGCTTGAACACTATCGAGCGGCTCAGGTCAGGTCGTCGCGCCATCCGAAGCTAGCGAGGACCCGATACATGTTGCGACGGGCCATCCGCGATCGATCGGGCGGCCAGACGGTCGCGTCGCGACTTAGCGGCAGCTCGAGCCGCAGGGCTTTGCGGGGCACCGGCAGCACGATCGCCGTCGGCGCCGCCTGATCCTCGGTTTCATCGGCGACTTCGGGGTCGAGGCCCGCTCGGAGTCGCAGGCTCCACCACACGTCCAGCCAGGCCGGGATCACGAAGCGCTCATCGAGGGGGCCCAGCGCCAGGAAGTCGGCGCGGCGGAACGCTGTCCAGCCGGCCTCGAGGGCTACGACCCTGGCGTCGTCAGTCCGCTCGAGAGCCGTCGGCCGAAACAGGCCGGCCTCGTCCGCCCCAAGTGCGAAGGCACCGACAACCGCGACTGTCGGATCGCGCAGCGCCTCGACCAATGGCGAGAGGGCGTCTCCGGTAGGCCACGTCGAGCCGTCTGCCAATACGACGATCCCGCCTGCGGCGCGCATCATTCCGATGTTGAGAGCCGCCGCTATCGCCAGACGGCGCGAGGTTCGGAGCACCTCTGGCTCGATCCCGCCGATTGGCTGCCGGTCGGCGGCACCGGCCAGCAACTCAGCCTCTTGATCCCCGCTCGGATCGTTTGCCACGACGACTACCTGAGTCCCGGCCGGAGCCGTGTCTCGGAGCCCCGAAAGCAGTCGCGAAACGCTCTCGGGAGCCTCGGATGCGACGAGAACGATCGTCAGGGCGGCTGTCGGCGGTTCGTTGATAAGGGACGGAACCGCCGACGCGGCTCCGTATCTCACCTCGCCTCCGACTGCGACGGTCGCCGGGGCCGCAGGCGCGACGCTGGTCTTGGAGCCACGGTCCACGACCCTCCAGCCGGCGGCCTCGATCTCCAGCTTGAGAGAGTCGGCCCGAGTCCAGTCCTGCTTTGCGCGCGCTTCCGTGCGTTCTCGGACGAGATGGGTGATTTCAGCCGGGGGCCCGGCGGGGGAGATGGGTTCGCTCACCCGGGAAGGATAACCGGCCTCGCGGGCACGATCGGAAGGAAGACGGTGACGCGGGCACCGCGAGGCGCCACGTTCTCGGCCCAGGCCTCGCCGCCGTGGGCTCTGGCCAGCTCCCGAACGATCGCGAGGCCCAGCCCGGAGCCGCCACCGGCGCGCGAAGGGTCGGCACGGAAGAAGCGTTCGAAGACTCGAGACAGCGTGCCGGGCGGGAAGCCCGGCCCGTCGTCGGTCACGCTCAACGAGATTCCTTCCGGTCGTCCATCGAGATGGAGCGGCGCTGCTGCGAGCCAGACGTGCCCGCCGGCGGGCAGGACCGAAAGTGCGTTGTCTACGAGGTTTTGCAAAATCCTCTCGACTGCCAGGCGATCTCCGGTGAAGGTGAGTGCGTCCTCGGCGCCCGAAGATGCGCCGGTCGTGGTGGCGCCGGCAGCGGCGATTTCGACCGTGACGCCCTGGCTCGACGCTCGGGCTTCGAATCGGGCGGCCTCTTGCCGGAGAAGTTCGCGCGCATCGAGTCCTTCGGGTCGGAGCGCGGCGGGGCCCTGCCTCAAGCGATCCACGACCTCCAGTTCTCCCACGAGGCGTTCGAGTCGTTGCGCCTCCTCGGCGATCGTGCGAGCGGCGGATGTGGCGCGGTCACCGGACGCGGTGCCGTCGGCGATCGCTTCGGCAAAGCCCGCGATGCTGGTGAGCGGCGTCCTGAGGTCGTGCCGGAGGTTGGCGAGCATCTGGGACTCCTTGGAGCGAGTCGCCGAGAGCTCGTAAGCCATGGCATTGAATCGCTCGGTGAGCGCCCGGACTTCGGTTGGTCCCTCCAGCGGCAATGGGGCACGTGTTCCGGTACCGCCGGGCAGATCCGCAGCGGCCTCAGCCAGCCGGCGCATCGGCCCGGTCAGCGAGCGCGAGAGCAGAAATGCGACTGGGGCGCCGACGAGCACCAGAACCAGGAGCACGATTGGAAGGATCCTGATGAGGTCCGACGCGGCCTCTCGACTCGCCAGGTCGGGCACCGCGAAGACGAACGTTCGACCGCCTGTCACGTCGCTGGAAGGCTCGACGTAGATGTAGCGCCGGCCGTCGGTGGTCTTGATCGTATCGATGTAGGTCTTCGAGGGGCCCGACGGCTGCGGCGGCATCGATACCGACGAGGGCGAGCCGACGAGGGTGAGGATCGCGCCGGTTCGGTTCTGGACGAGGATGAAGCCGTCCTGGTCACGGATCGGCGAGCCGGCGTCGCGCAGGTACGCGTCCCAGGTCACCGCCGGTCGGTTGGCCAGGTTTACCACAATCCCTACGACCTGGCGGGACAGGTTGTCGCGGTCTGTCGTGTCGTGCAGGTCGAACATGACGACGTAAAGTGCCGCCCCCGCCACGACCATGAGCGCAACGGCCAGACCGGAGAATGCCAGGACGATCCGGCTCGTAAGGCCGCGCGGCAGCATCTCGAGGGCCTAGTGTGAGGGGGCGGAAGCGTCGCCCCCCGGTTCCGTGTCGGAGAAGGCGCCTCGCCGCGGTGGCACGAGGCGGTAGCCGAGCCCTCGAATGGTCTCCACCTGCGGGCCGTCGTCGCCGAGCTTCTTGCGCACTTCCGCGACATGCACGTCGACGGTCCGGGTCTCGCCCGGGAAGTCGGTGCCCCAGACGTCCTCGAGGAGGGCATCTCGCGTCAGTACGACGCCCGGGTCGCGTGCGAGGGCCGTCAGGAGGTCGAACTCGCGGGCACGCAGTTCGAGGTGGCGGTCGCCGACGGTGGCCTCCCTGCGGCGGGGATCGATGCGCAGGCTCCCGACCTCGATGGGGCGGCCACCTTTGGCGGTTGCGTCGGTTCGGCGCAGGATCGCCTTCACGCGGGCCACCAGCGCACGCGGGTTGAAGGGTTTCGTCACGTAGTCGTCCGCGCCGAGCTCGAGCCCGACGATTGCATCGACGTCCTCCGAGCGGGCGGTCAGCATGAGAATCGGGACGTCGCCGCGCCGGCGCAACTCACGACAGACCTCGAAGCCATCGAGCTTGGGCAGCATCAGGTCCAGCACGACCAGATCCGGCTGGCTGCGCTCGTATTGCACCAGGGCCTGCTCGCCGTCGGACGCCGACACGACCGCGAAGCCTTCCTTCTCGAGGTACAACCGAACGAGCTCGACGATGTTGTGCTCGTCGTCGACGACGAGAATGGATTTCATTCGCTGAGGATACGTCCGCGCATCCGCGGTCTGCGCGACATGTGTAAGCGGAGGGTAAGACCGGCCAACGGGTTCAGGCCTCGAAACGGCTACCATCGCGGCAGAACCACGAGCCAGGAGGACCCATGGAACTGTCCGGAAAAACCGAGATCGCCGCCGGCCGCCAGCGCGTATGGGACACCGTCACGGATCCGCGTCAGGTAGCTGCCTGCGTGCCCGGACAGCCCAAGGTCGAGGTCGTCGACGACCGCCACATGAAAGTTACCGCGGCGGTGGGCAATGGCTTTCTCCGCACGACGGTAGTGGTGGACATTCGACTGACGGAGCTGGAGCCGCCCTCGCGCGCGACCGCGGCAGCGAGCGCCGTCGTAATGGGCGGGCCGGTGACGGCGGATGGCAGCCTCGAACTCACGGAGCTGGCCCCGGGACGGACCCAGGCAACCTGGGCCGCGGACGTCACCCTAGGGGGCTTCCTCGCGAGTTTCGCGTCGATGGTCGAGGCGCCCGTCCGAAGTGGCGTCGATCAGACACTCGCTTGTCTCAAGTCGAGGATAGAGGCGGCGGAGGCTGCCGCAGCCGCTGGGCAGGCGGAACCCCGGGCTTGACGCTCGGCCTGTCGCGGGTTCAGCTCTGGCGCGTATAGAGCCCGATCAGAGTCGTCTGCCCGAGCAGGACGCCTGCGGTGACGGCAGCACGAACCTCGTTCGCGCTGGGAGCGCCGGTCAGCGCCAGCGGCTGTGACAGCGCGTACAGCGTGAAGCGGTAGTGGTGCGTTCCACTGGGCGGACACGGGCCGGCCCATCC
>CAZRUC010000013.1:0-16740 GCA_964603175.1 uncultured Anaerolineaceae bacterium | reverse complement strand
CCATGCGGCGTCGTGGATCCAGGACAGCGTCCGGGACATCGATTCGCCTGTGGCGGTGGCCGCTAGCACCCATGGGTTGTACGCGTTCAAGGTCAGATATGGGTACTCGCCGAAGGTGTTGATGATGTGGCTGGCAATCGAGTCGAAGGCCATCCCGGCGAAGACGATGGCGCTCAGGGCGCCGAGGGCGATAGCGATCGCCATCCTCGCCGGCGCCATGGCGCGCGGGCCTGGCGGCTCGTCTTTGGCCTCCGGGTCGCCATCGGAGGCGGGATCGTCGGCCGCCGGATCGTGGGGAGCCTCCAGATCGGTCAGGACGCGTCCGGCCAGCACGAAGACGCCCGCCCCTGCGATCAGACCCGCCCCAACCGTGAGCAAGCCGGCAATGGACCCGATTCGCTGCCCCAGGCCCGCGAAATCGAGGCCGGTGAACGGCAGGCAGACCAGCGCCGCAGTAGCCAGGCCGGCGGCCCCCGAAGTCAGGACCCGCATAGGATCGGCGCTGCCGGATCGCGGCATGGTCGATCGGCGCAAGATCACGAAGACGACCAGGAAGCCCACGATGCCCAGCTGGATCTTGGTCAGCGTGGCGAGCACGGCCAGTGCCGCCGACGACTCACGGCGATCCTTGATCAGCTCCCTGAGGCTCAGAAGGATGATGACCGCGCCTACGGCGTCGGCCTGACCCCAGATCGCGCTGTTGAACCACGTTACGGGGTTGAGGAGGATGACCGCGGCGGCGATCGTGGCGCGTCGCTTGGACGCTCCCAGTTCCTGGGCCATCTGCCGGACGACGACCGCCAGCAACGCGTCCGCCACGATCGGGATCAGCTTGATGGTCTCGCCGACGCCGTCTCCCGATGGGATGAGACCGCCGAATAGTGGCAAGCCCCTCAGGAGTCCCTCCGCGAGGGCCACCAGATGGCCGAGCAGGTCGAGCAGCAGCAGATATACGGGCGGGTAGTCAAGGAAGCCCGCGCTGCTGTAGTAGCCCACGGTTCCCTGGGCGGCGAGGCTATTCGCCCAGTACTGGAACGACCCGAGGTCGGACTTGAAGCCCGAACCCGGCAGGAGGACGTATGCGATGATGAGACGAAGGGCGAGGCCCAACGCGAGGAGAACGACGAAGGTGGAAACCAACGAGGCGGAAGTTGTCGTTCCCGCCGCCGTGCGCCCTCGCGGGCCGGCCTGTCCTATGCTCGGGCCTGCCAACGGAAACGGCCTCCTGGACGAGGGCTGAGGTGGAGCGGAGTATACCCCAGGGAGCAGCGCGGGACCCCGTTCCCGGTGGGCACTCGGGAGGCTCCCAGGGCGGCCAAGTGAGCGTCGGCGGAGATCGATCGGCCATCTCGCTCCGGCCTTTGCAGTGGTGCCTGGCGTTGATGGCCCTCTGTTTGGTCGCGTTCATCTTGAGCAATCCGGACCGGCGCAACTACTACGTCCACTTCGTGACTCAAGCGCAGTCCTGGCTGGACGGGCACACTTCGATCCCGCTCCCCGACTACCAGGACACGATGCCGATCCTGAACGCAGCGGGGCAGAGCACCGGCCAGGGAATCATCCCGTTCCCGCCGTTTCCCGCCTTGGTCTTGCTGCCGTTCGTCTCGATCTGGGGCGCGGCGACGAACCAGCAGCTCCTGGCGACCATCTTCGGCGCCATCGACGTGGGCATCGCCTCTTGGATGCTGGGATTCCTCCCGATCCGCCAGGCAATCCGCGGCTTGACCGCTCTCTTCCTGGGGCTCGGTACTGTCCTGTGGTACGCCAGCGCGCTGGGCACTACCTGGTTCTTTGCCCATGTCGTTGCGGTGGGCTGTCTCTTGCTGGCAGTGGGCTTGGCCTTGTCCGCAGACCCAGAAGCTACCGAACCGCGGCCCATATCCCATAGCGTTGCCGCGGCACGGCGGTTCGAGTGGCCCGGCACGGCCTCGCTCTTGATGCTTGCGCTTCTCGCCGGCCTCGGCGGGCTCTTCTTCGCTCTCGCCGGCGCGGGCACCACGGCAGCCGGGCTAGCGGCGCTGGGCGTCCTCCTGATCGTCCTGCTGGCCGGGTTGGCCGTCCTGGTGGCGGGCCGACTCTTCGTTCTGGCCCCGCTGACGGTGCTTGCCGTGCTCGGAGTGGCCTTCCCGGCAGTTCTGCTCGTCGGGGCCCATTCCGCGTCCATTCTGTTGTTGGCCGATGTTCTGGCGTTCGCGGCCGTGGCCGTTCTGGCCGGCCTGTCGCTCCGTTCGCCCGGCCGGATCGATGGCGCCCTCGGCGCTTTCTGGGAGATGCTGGCCCAGCCGGAGTCTCGACAGGTTGCGGCCGGGATCCTGTTCGGCCTCGCCGTGACGGCCCGCCTCACGATCCTCTTCGGCCTCCCCTTCTTCTTCCTCGTCGGCGGCGGCGGAAGCTGGCTAAGGCGCGGCCTGCTGGCCGGCGCGGGAGCGGCCATCCCGCTCGTGGCTCTTTTGGTCTACACCTTTGCGAGCACCGGGCACTTATTCAACCCGGCCTACGACTACCTGTACCACCAGGAGCTCGGCTACGGGACTATGTTCGGGCTGGACTACAACCCGCACTTCTCCATCGAGGATCTCGGCTACATACCCCACAACATCGGCATCTTCCTGTTCGGGCTGCCGACGATCTTCCCGACCCAACTCCCCAATGATGGGGCCCTGGTGTGCACGGCCGGTCAAGCCCGAGGCTTGTTCAACCTGAGCTGCCCGACTGCCCTGCCGAGCGCACTTGGCATGAGCGTCCTGTTGACGAGCCCAGCCTATGTGCTCGCCGCCGTCGCCTTCGTTCCTGCCCGTTTGCGACGGCTCGATCGGGCCACCGCCGGCGCCGCCATCGCGGTGCTTGCGATCGCATTCGTGAACCTCATGCATTTCAGCCAGGGCTGGGTGCAGTTCGGTTACCGTTTCAGCAATGACTTCGTGCCGTTTGCGCTGATCCTCGTGGCGCTGGGCGCTAGCCGACTCGGTCGCTGGTGGCCGCTACTGGCCGCACTCGTTGCCCTGTCGATCGTGGTGAACGTTTGGGGCGTCGTGTGGGGATCCATGCTCGGCTGGTGATCCGTCAGCAGGGCGAGGTGTGGGACGTCGTCAACAAGTGACCGGCGAAGCGTCAAGCTGCCTGATGGGTCAACGATCTAGCAAGCCACCAACACAAAGGGAAGCCAGTGAGCGCACAAGACAGCGTGGAAATCACAGCATCTGCAGGCTCCGGGCCTTCTGCGGTTCGTGTCTCGGAGCTTTCGTTCTTCTTCCCGGCCCACAATGAAGAGGCGAACCTCGAAGCCCTCGTGGACGAGGCGCTCGCGGCACTGCCGGGACTGGCGGCGAAGTTCGAGGTGATCGCCGTCGACGATGGCTCGAAGGACCGCACGCCTGCAATCGCAGACGAGCTGGCCGCGCGCCATCCGGACCTCTTCCGGGTCGTCCACCACCCCGTGAATCTCGGCTACGGGGCGGCTCTTCGATCTGGCTTCCGGGCGGCGCGCTACGACCTGATCGGCTTCATCGACGGCGACCGCCAGTTCAAGGTCGTGGATCTGGGCCGGCTCACAACGCGGATCGCGGCCGCGGATTCTCCCGACGTGGTCGTCGGCTACCGCCTCAAGCGAGCGGATCCCCCGATTCGTCGCTGGTATGCCCGAATCTACCGGCTGTCGAACCGGGTCTTGTTCGGGGTTCGTGTTCGAGACATCGATTGCGCCTGCAAGCTCTTCAAGCGCGAGGCGCTGGAGCCGATCCGGGTGGCATCCGGGGGAGCCTTCTTCACCGCCGAGCTGTTGATCAAGCTCCGTTTCGAAGGGCGCCGCATCGGCCAGGTCGGCGTGCCGCACTACGCGAGAACGGCAGGGTCGCCGACGGGCGCAAAGCCGAGCGTCGTATTCCGCGCCGTACGCGATTTCTGGTCGCTGCGTCTCCGCCTGTGGGCTGGGCGCGAGAAGGCCATGCGTCGCGGCGAAGCGATCCTGGGCTGAGGGTCGGCGCGCGTTTTACTCCAGCGGGCCGGTGCCGTCGCGGTGGCCTTCCTCGAGGTCAACGTCCAGCGAGTTGATGAACTCGCGGAAAACCTCGAGCTTCTCGTCCTCGCGGATTTCTGGCTCCACGCCCGCCCGATCCATGACCGCCGACGAGGCGAAGATCCGGACGCCGGTCCGGACCGCGAGTGCCAGGGCGTCCGACGGCCTGGCGTCGATCTCGAAGGTCTGACCGCCCAGCTCGAGCTCGAGCGTGGCGTGGTACGTCTCTTCCGCAAGATCCGAGACGATGACGCGCCGCACGGTCACACCCAGCTGACCGAGCGCACTGACGAAGAGATCGTGAGTGAGCGGACGCTCGGGAGTTACGCCTTGAAGCCGCGTAGCGATGGCATTGGCTTCCCAGGGGCCGATCCAGATCGGCAAGTAGCGCTCCCGCTCGGTTTCCCGCAGGAGCACGACGTGCTGGCTCGAGAGCATGTGGACTCGAACGCTCTCGACAACGACCTCGATCAGCGGCTCGGCCATGGGAGGATTATCCCACGCTCCGTTTCGGGTCGCGCCTGATCGGCCGAACGGGCCGGGTGGTGGGTTAGCTGGCCGAAGGCTTGACTGTGGGCTTGGCAGTCGGCTTGGGGGTGGGCTTGGCAGTCGGCTTGGGGGTGGCGGAGGCTATCGCCGAACTCGACGCCTTGGCGGAGGCCGAAGCGCTCGCTCCGGAGCCTGAGGGCCCCGGACTGGCCGGCGTCACGGCAGTGGTAATCGGCGCGCTCATGAGATCTCCGCTTTCGATCCAGTAGATCCGAGAGGCTCCGCTGGGCGTGCTCAGCACGAACAACGACTTGAGGGCCGTCAGCCGTTGCGAACCCGTCTGGACCATGTACTGGCCTTGGAACGAGCCGTCGCTCTTGGAGATGACGACGATGCGGCGGTTCTGTCCGTCGTAGGCGTACAGGTTGCCCAGATCCTGTCCGGGGTTGTCCGCCGCGATGGCCGTATACGTAGGATTGCCCGGCCGAAGGATCGTGTCGCCGGGCGACTTGGCAGTCCAGCCTCGCGTCGGCGTCTGATTGTCGTAACGCGAGATCGTGCCCTTCTGGACGAGATAGATGCTTCCGTCGATGAACATGTCGTCCACGTCCGAAACGTCCTGCGCCACGCTCAGCCAGGGGGTTCGCGAAGTCTTGGGATAGACGCTGCTATCGGGCGACTCTGTGTACCGCAGGATGTCCTGGGCGCTCGGGACGACGACGTAGAGGTTGTACTGGCCCCGTTCGGCATCGGAGGTGAAGGTCCCGAAGACGCGCACGCCACTGCCCCACGTGGAGCCGTCGGGAACACTCAACTGGACCAGGGTGCTCGACTCGTTTCGCCAGCGCCACATGGCGTTGTTGTCGTCCATGATGATCACGTCCTGACCGCCGACTGCGAGCAGCCGTGGCGTGCCCACCGTGCCCGTGCCGAGCTGGTCGCGTTCCCCCTTGAAGGCGGCCGTCGTCTTCGCGCCCGTGGCCAGATCGATGCGGTAGACGGTGTTGGCGGCCTTGTCGAGGACGTAGGCGGCGCCGTCCGGTCCCAGGACCACGTCGCCGAGGTCGTCGGACCCGAATGAGGCGACGGTCTGCGGACTGAGGTAGGTGACGTCGTAATAGCGGTTGAGCCCGGTCACGACCTGGCCGTTATACGCCGCCAGCTCAGTCTCCGAGTAGCCGTTGTCCCTCGCAACCTTGATCTGCTGGTAGGCGTCCGTCAGGTAGTTTGCCGCTCTGTTCGGATCGCTCTTGAGCAAGTCCCTGCCATTGCCGAAGACGTGATCGAGGTCCTGGCCGATCTGTGTGTAGGCCTGCTGAGCCTTCTGATGCGTGTCTATCGCGTCGCTCGCATTGTGGCCCGCGAAGACCCACGCGCCGGCGACCACCAGGACCAGTATCACGAGCCCGCCGAGTATCGCCGCGGCCAGGCGCCGCTGGCGCTCGCGCTGAAGCGTTGCCGACTTGATCCGCGAACGTGGGGCCGGGCGCCTCGGCATCTTGTCCAGGAGGCCGTAGACGGCCCCGCGAACCATACCGTCGGCGGTCTGGCTGGCGTGCCTCGCCCCGCTCTGGACTGCGGCGACCCCGCCGCTCACCTGGTCTGCGAGTGGGATCGGGGAGCGATCGGGAGTGCCTGCGAGTGGGTCGCTCGGCCAAACCGGCTTGAGCGGTTGCGTCTTGACCGTGGCGCCGACTTCGCTCGCCTCGATGGCGATCATGCCGTCGCCGCCGGTGACGCCGATTCCGCCGCCGGTCAGCTGGCGGTGGATCTGTTCGATCGCCGACTGCGGGTGGAGTTGGACCAGCGAGTCCTGGATCGGCGACAGACCCAGCCGGCGAGTTACGTTCGGGGCCACGAGCAGCAGGCAGTCGCCGACGACGATCTCGCCGTGCCAGACCTCGGTATCGGCCACGTCCTGGGCCGGCAGGCCGCTGTCGGGGCTCTGGTCGGGCAGCGTCAGGAGACGAGCCTGACGCACCAGGTAAGCCTCCGCGGGTCCGAGGGTTGCGACGTAGAGCTCGTTGCCCCGAACCACCGCCAGCGCGAGGCCGACCGGTCCCGCCTCGCCCTGCCGGGACACGAGCCGGTCGTTCGAGTGCAGCAGCCGCTTGTTGGCGGATCGAATGGCTTTCTGAAGGCAGACCGAGATCCCGGCGGACTCGTCGTAGTAGTACTCGTCACGAATCCGCTCGGCGACCATCCGGGTCGCATCGCGCAGGCGCCGTCCCCCGGTCGCCGTGACGAGCAAGTACAGGTTGCCCTTCGTGCGCGCCGTAGACCCGACGCTCGGTTCGACGACGAGGACCGTGTCGGGCGAGTCGGGTAGTCGCTGCGCGTCGGCTACAACGCCGAGCTTCATTTGAATGCGGACGGTCATAGTGAATGCCCAGCGTCTGCGTTGGCTGACGAAGGTCGTTGGCGGTCGCGATTATACGTGGCGGACGGTGACGCGAAGTTGGCGGATGGGGATCTGCACTGCCGAACGCAGCGCGGCGAGGAGTTCCGGCGAGCGGAGGCGGATCTCCTGGGCCACGATCGGAGCATCCGCTTCGACTATCACCAGGCCCTGCCCGAGCGATAGCAGGCGGCAGGCGCCGCGCGCCGCCGGCACCCGTTCGTCGATGATGCGCTGCCACGCCGTCATCGCTGTGGCCAGTTCCATGGACTCGTCGAGGCCCAAGCGACGGGCCGTTTTCGGGAGCAGCTCTCCCAGCTTCTCCATGGGGCGCCGGCGGCGGCTCTCGTCGGGCTCGCCGGTGCGAGGCGACTCCGGAACGCGTCGCTCACCAGGACGATCGTCTGCGCTCAACCCTCGCCCTCCTCGACCCGAGCACCGTCATCGCCGGGCACGACGTGCCACGCCCGAGCCCGACGCCGCAGTTCGGGGTCGATGTCGTCGGGTGCAGTCGTGGTTATGAATGCCTGAGGCAACTCCGCAATCCGTCGGACGAGATGCCCGCGCCGGACCGGATCCAGCTCGCTGAAGACGTCGTCGAGCAAGAGCAGAGGAGGCCTGCCGTCGAGTGCGGACAGAAGGTCGAGCTCGGCGAGCTTGAGCGCCAGGATTGCCGTGCGCTGCTGTCCGCGCGAGGCGAAAGTCGTCAGTTCGCGGCCATCCAGGCTGAACGAAAGATCGTCGCGATGCGGCCCGACCAGGGTCGTTCCGTTCCAGACTTCCTTCTCGGCGGTCTCCGCCAGGCGCCGGACCAGCGCGTCCCGCGGCGACTCGCCGGGGAGCAACGGGGCGTTCGTCGCATAGGTCACGGTCAGCCGGCCCTCGGTCGGCGCGATCTCGCGCTGCGCATCGGCCAGCGGATCGGCCAGCAGCTCCAGCGTTGACAAGCGAGCGGCCACCAGAGCCGACCCGGCGACAAGCAGCGGCTCGTCCCAGTAGCGCAGCTCGCTTCGATCCGCCTCGCCCTCACGAATTGCCCGCAGCAGGCTATTGCGCTGTTGCAGGGCATGACCGTATGTGGCCTGGTTGGAGAGGTACGTCGGGTCGTGCGGAGCGGTGAGAGTGTCCAATGCCGCGCGACGGAGTGCCGGCGGGCCAACGATCAGCAGCATGTCCTCGGGGGCGAACAGGACCACGCGCAGGTGCTCCGCCAGCGTCGCCGGTCGGCGGGGGACGCCGTTGACGGCGATCCGCTTGCGTCCCCCGGATTGGAGGGTCACGCCGAGTGTCACTCCCTCGGCATCTGTGGCACCTCCGGCGCCTGCAGCCCCGACGACTCCGGCGACCCGAAGGAAGTCGGCGCCCCAGCGGATCAACTCGGCGTCGGTCGTGGTTCGGTGCGAGCGCCCGAGGGCAACCAGGACGATCGCCTCGAGCAGTGTCGTCTTGCCGGCGGCGTTGGGGCCCCAGACGAGCTGCGGCCCGGGACCCAGATCGAGGTCCAGCGACTCATAGCCCCGGAGGTTCCGAATAGCCAGAGATCGGAGCAGCGTCGGCGGGCGCGACGGTGGGCCGACTGGACGATCTTCCGGAATTGCCTGCTCCTACGAGGTCGTCTTGACCGGCATGACCACGTGAACGTACTGCCCATCCTCGACCGGCCGGAAGACACCGGGCGAAAGGGGGCCGTTCAGTTCGATCGAGAAGCGGTCGGCGCTGACATTGGCGAGAACGTCGATCAGGTACCGGGCATTGAAGGCGATCGTGGTGCCGTCTCCCTCGACCTGGGCCTCGACGTCGCTCTTGTTGTCGCCCACATCCGCGGCGGCGCTCACCGTCACGCCGGTCTCGGCGTCCTTGCCCACGTGGAGCTTGACGATGTTGGCCGACGAGCTGGCGATGAGGCTGGCCAGACGGACCGCCTTGAGAAGCTGGTCGCGGTCCACCGTGGCACGCGTCGTGTAGCTCTTCGGGATCACCTGCTGGTAGTTCGGGAACTGCCCGTCGATCAGCCGGCTCACGAGATCAATGCCTTCGAGGTGGAAGAGGATCTGGTTGCGGCTGGGCGAGAGGACGAGGTCGATCGGGTCGTCGGTGTCCGCGAGGACTCGAGACAACTCGTGCAATGACCGTGCCGGCACGACGACGCTCGTCTCCTCTACCGCATCGAGGACGGGGATCGTCTTCACCGCGATGCGGTAGTTGTCCGCGGCCGCCAGAGTCAGCTGGTTGCCTTCGAACTTGGCCAGTACGCCGGTCAGGATCGGTCGAGCCTCGTCGGTCGCGGCCGCAAAGGTCACTTCCTCGAGCGCGCCTCGGAGGACGTTCTGTGGAATGCGGGTCGTGGGTCGCTCGCCCGCCGAAGGGATTGCCGGAAACTCTTCCGCGTCGATGCCCTTCACGTGGGTTTCGAACCGCCCGGCTGTGATGTGCAGCATCTCCTGAGCCTGCTGCTCGAGGTCGACGCGCTCGTTCGCAGGCAATCCGTTGACGATGTCTGTCAGCAGACGCGCGGGCACCGTCATGGCGCCGGCGTTCTCGATCTTGCCGGGCACCCAGTAAGTGATCCCGATTTCGAGATTGGTGGCGGTCAGCTTGAGGCCGCCATCCTCCGTCCTCAGGAGAACGTTGTTCAGGACGGGCAGCGTGCTCCTGGCGGACACCGCGCGACTGACGACCTGGAGACCTCGAGCGAGGTTCTCCTGCATGACCGAGAGTTTCACTTCGGCTTCACTCCCCTGAGGTCGGCGAGACGGCTGATACCGGTTGGTTGGTGACGGGCGGCCCGGTGGGTTACTAGTGGATTGTCCCTCTATCTTCTCATCCCGTCATCATCTTCATAATGCTGTGGAGACTGTGGGCCGTCACGTTCAATCGTGCTCATCCGCGCCGTGGATGACTGGTGGTCCGTGGTGGATGAATTGGGCTTTCTTGGGGATACAGAACCTCGCTCGGAGTGGATGACTCCCGCGCTGCACCTGAAGAGCCCGCGCATCGACGTACATCGTGCACGATCTCGCCGCCTGAGGTCGCCACTTTTTCCGCGGCAGAGGGCCCTTTTCCACCGCGTCGAGGCGCTTCTCCACCGGACTGGCCGGATAGCGGCGGCCCCGGATGATCGACGCGGAACCAAAACTAACCACGAACCGACCGCGCGGCCCAACGCCGTCCCATCAGTAGGACAGGCCGACTCGTAAGGTAAAGGAGCGTAAAACAGGCCGCTCCGAAGACGAGCGTTGCCAGAACGGTAGCAACCAGATTCGGCCACAGCGAGCCGGCCGCCGAACCCATGGGCCTAAGCCACTGGCTGACACAGAGCACGGTCAACGCTGCTGCTCCCGCGGCTCCCAATCCCGCGGCCAGAAGCAGTCCGAATGGACGCCACGACAGCTGTAGCAGCTCCCAGGCCAGCCAGGCAGACGCTCCCAGACCGAGCAACGCCCCGACCAGGAATCCTACCGCCGCTCCCGGCAGTCCCCACCCGATAAGTCCCACGGCAAACGAAACCAAGGCTACGAGCGTAGTCACGAAGGACATGGCGAGGGCTCGACGCGACTCCCCTTCGGCGAACTCCGCCTGACGCAGATATCGCGCTGGGAATCGAAGCAGCGTGGCCAGGCAGATGATTTGCACCGGCACGACGGCCTCGGCCCATTGGCTACCGAATACGACCGGGACCAGGATCGGAGCGACCGCGGCGATCCAGCATTGGGCGGGGATGACGATCAACCCCGTCATCAAGATTGCGGTATCCAGAGCTCGAGCCTGCTCGTGTCGATGACCCTGCAGTCGCGAAAAGGCGGGAAAAGCGATTCGGGCCAGAGTCTCATCGATGCTCGCGACCGTCAGGGCGATGCGAACCGCGAACTGGATGAGTCCGGCGGCAACCGTCCCCGAGACCAACCCCACGAGCGCGGGCAGGGGGGCGTCGCGCAAGGTTACGAGCAGCACGCTTGCCTGGTAGTCGAACCCGAAGCCGAGGAGCTTGGCCAGGCAGCCGCGGTCGATTCCGACAGACGGCCAGCGTCGCCAGGCCAAATTCACAATTGCCGTTCCCGTTGCGAGTTGCGCGACTCCAGCGAGGACGAAGGCCCAGGCTCCGGCTCCGCCGATCGCCAAACCCACTGCCACGGCGTAGAAGGTGACCATCTGCACGATCTCGGCAGCGGCGAGAGGTCCGAATCGCAGTTCACGTTCCATCATTACGACAGGCAGCGTCCGCAAGCTCGACATCAACAGCCCGAGGGACAGAACCCGCAGCATCGAGGTTGTCTCTGAAGGCAAACCCGGCATGATCGCCACTGCGGCAGGAGCGGCCAGCCAAACGATCACGACGGCCGCGAGCGCCAGGCCCTGCTGTACCGTCCACACCGTCCGAAGCTGCTCGGGCGTGGGTTCATCCGCTTGCTGAACCAGCGCCGCCCCCAGACCAAGGTCACCGAGCGCTGCCCAAACGGACACGACAAAAGCCACGATTCCGTAGACTCCGAAGTCTGCTGGCGCCAGCAGACGAGCAAGGACGATAGTCCCGATAAAGCTGAGGCCGCGCAGGACCACGCTTCGGACCGCGAGTTGGAGCGCGGCGTGGGAGCCGCGGCGCCCGAGTTCCTGCCAGCGGCGCGCATCGACCTCCGGGCCGGTAATCGGGCTCGTCACGTGACGCGGAGGAGGCGCCGCATCGCTGCTCGCGCCACGCGATAGGGACGGCCGAGGGGGCCAGGGATGCGGCGCGGGCCCATCCCAAACGCCTTATAGAAGGCCACGATCGGCACCTTGGTAGCTCGGTACCTGAGGGCTGCCATACGCCGCCGTTGGATCCGTGAGGGGGCGGCTTCGGAGATCACGTTTACGTAGGCGGCCACGAGGTCAGACACGGCGCCCTCCAGCCCACAGGTCGCGCGTATCAGGTCGCGCACTCGAGCGGCGTCGCTGGCGTCGTATCGCTCCACCTCACGAATCAGGCCTTCGGGCGTCACTTCGTTCACCAACGACTCGAAACCGAAGTTGAGCGGCCGCAACCGATCGAATTGGTCCGCCGTGACCATGGGGCCCAATCCGCCGAAATCGCACAAGACCACGGCCGCGCCCACCGCCATGGCCTCCATCGCGGCCTTGGCCTTGGCGAAGACCAGGTCATAACGGTCCAGAAGATGTTCCGGGTGATTGGCGCCCCGGCCGACGCCCCGGCCGATGACGTCCAGAGGCACCCCGAGCTGGCGGCAAGCTTCGGCGATTGCCGGCAGATGAGTATCCGCGGTTGCGTAGTTGCTGAAGACGAGGGCGCGGGTCGGCCGTGGCGGCAAGGGCGGCCTCGCCGCAAGACGGCCCAAGTCGACGAAGTTGGTCCGCAGTTCGGTGGCTCGGGCCGGCGCTCCGAGGTTCAGCAGTCGCCTGACGCACAATTCGCTGACGCCGAAGTAGCGCCGGATTTGAGGGCTCGGAGCCGGAGCGTCCCATGGGTCGCTGTGGTTGTGGCAGAACGCCACGGCGGGGACATCTGGGAATCTCAAGAGGGCGCCCCGGACCAGCGGCCGGTGATGGCCGTGGATTACGTCCGGGCGGTCATGAATCCGCCACAGGCTGTCAACCACCTCGATCCCAGCCGCGTCGAGCTCGCGGCTCGTAACGCCCTTGAGCCAGGTGTACACGATCGGTCGATGGCCCTGACGATGCAACTCGAGCGCCAGATCGCGCGTATAAACCACCGTCCCGCTGGGCCAATCCATCGAGAGGTTGGTTATCAAGACGGTCAAGCCCAAGGTAATTCTCGAACCACGCGCCTGAGAGCTCTCAGATGATCTGATCGTCGCGAACTGTTCCGACGACTCGGGCGGGATTACCGAAGACGATCGCCCTGTCCGGAACGTCCTTGGTCACGACCGAGCCCGCGCCCACCAGGGCGTTCTCGCCGACCGTTACTCCGGGGAGGAGCACGCTGCCACCGCCGACCCGAGCGGCGCGGAGGATGCGGGGGGCCGCTTGTTCCCATGTCAGGTTCGGACGCAGATGGACCATGCGCTTGTCGTTCATCGTGATCACCCGGGGGCCGCAGAAGACATCGTCCTCGATAATCACACCTCGGGTCACGTAGACGCCGCTCTGGAGCGAAACGTGGTTGCCGATAATCGCCTCGCCCTCGATGTCGACGTACGACCCGATGGTGCAGCCATCACCGATCGTGGTACCGCTCCGGATCATGACGAAGTTGCCGATCCTGGTGCCTTCGCCGATCAGAACCTCGGGGAAGATGACGCAGTGCTGACCTTGTGTTGCTGCGGCGGTCATCGACGCATCCTTTATGCATGGCCGGCCCCACGTTCAGGATGGTACCGGATCGCCTCGCGGTGTAGCATCGCGCCTCTTACGAGCCAGGACCACGGCAAGCGCAGGATCGACTGCGAGAGCACTCATCAC
This sequence comes from uncultured Anaerolineaceae bacterium, assembly GCA_964603175.1. Classification (GTDB taxonomy): domain Bacteria; phylum Chloroflexota; class Limnocylindria; order Limnocylindrales; family CSP1-4; genus Fen-1039. The sequence goes on along the minus strand of CAZRUC010000013.1, from coordinate 3,424 downwards.
AATGAACGACGAGCTCATCGTCAACCTGTGTCCAACCGGCATGATCCCAACAAGGGCCGACGCTCCCCACGTCCCGCTGACTGCGGACGAAGTGGCGGCCGACGTCCGTAGCTGTGCCAATGCGGGCGCGTCTATCGTCCACATACACCCTCGCGATGGCGAGGGGCGGCCGACACAGGACCCCGCCGCCGCCGCGACATTCATTCGCGCCGTTCGATCGGCCGCGCCGCAGGTCGTCGTCGGCATCACCACCAGCGGCCGTCTGCAGCAAGAGCTGGCCGGACGGCTTGGGGTTCTCGAGCTCGAAGGGGACGCGAAGCCGGAGATGGCCAGCCTGACACTCGGCTCGCTCAACTTCCCGAAGCAAGCCTCGGTCAACAGCCCAGAGACCATCCAGGGGCTAGCCCGCCGAATGGGTGAAAGGGGCATCGTGCCGGAATGGGAGATCTTCGATTTCGGCATGCTCGACTACGCCCTCTACCTCCGCGAGCACGACCTTCTTGGCGGACCGGTCTACGCGAACATCCTGCTTGGCTCGCTGGGCACCCTCGCCGCAACACCCCTGAACCTCGCGTTGATCGTCGAGCGCCTGCCCAAGGGCGCCACGTGGGCCGCGGCGGGCATCGGTCGCCACCAATTCGCCATGAACCGGCTCGCGATCGCTATGGGGGGCGGGGTTCGAGTAGGCCTCGAGGACAACATCTGGTTCGATGAAGCTCGAACCGACCCGGCCTCCAACCCGCGCCTAGTGGAACGGCTCGTCACGATCGCCCGGGCCATGGGCCGCGAGCCGGCCACCCCCGCCCAGATCCGAGAGCGCCTGGGCATCCCGCCGCGCCCCTAACGAGCAGCGCAGTCGCCAACGACGCTATCCGCCCGCCAGCCCGAACAAGAAGCGGCAGTTCCGGCGGAGCCGGCAACGACGCTATCGGCCGTCTGAACTGCCGCCCCTATTCGGAGTAGATGAGCTCCCGAACGGCTGCCAGCTCGCGGCGCAGCTCGTCATTGACGCCCATTTCGCGATTGATCTTGTCGCAGGCGTGCAGGACAGTGGAATGGTCGCGGCCGCCCAGCTCGGCCCCGATGCGCAGCAGTGAGACGTCCGTCTCCTCGCGCATCAGGAACATCGCGATCTGGCGCGGCACGACGATCGCCTTGTCGCGCTTCTGGCCCTTGAGCGCGTCCATCTGGACGCCGTAGTAGTCCGCCACCGCTCGAGCTATCCGCTCGGGCGTGACCTGGCGCTTCTTGGGGTTGTAGAGGACGTTCGAAAGCACCGCCTGGGCCAACTCGATCGTGATCGGGATGGCACCCATGCTGGCGTACGCGACGATTCGATTGAGGGCGCCCTCGAGCTCGCGGATGTTGCTCACGACTTTGCGGGCGATGAACTCCAGGACGTCCGAACTGACCGGGATCGCCTGCTCCTCCGCCTTTGCTCGCAGGATCGCGATGCGGGTCTCGAGGTCCGGTGCGGTCAGATCGGCGATGAGGCCCCACTCGAAGCGGCTGCGGAGGCGCTCCTCGAGAGTCAGGATCGCCTTCGGCGGCCTGTCGGACGAAAGCACGATCTGCTTCCCGTCCTCATGGATCGCGTTGAAAGTGTGGAAGAACTCTTCTTGGGTGCGCTCCTTGTCGGCGATGAACTGAATGTCGTCGATCAAGAGCACATCGATCCGGCGGTAGCGCGACCGAAACTCGTCGATCTTGCCCTGCTGGATGCTGGTGATGAATTCGTTGGTGAACTTCTCGCTCGTGGCGTAGACCACCCGCTTGCGAGGGTAGCGGCTCATGACCGCGTTTCCGATAGCGTGCATCAGGTGCGTCTTGCCCAGGCCCACGCCGCCGTAGAGGAAGAGCGGGTTGTAGGCGTGGCCCGGACGCTCGGCCACCGAAAGACTCGCGGCATGGGCGAGGCGGTTGGCCGAACCGACGATGAAGTTGCTGAAGGTGTAGCGGTTGTTGATGTTGGTCGAGGCGCCCTCTGGCGCACCGACGCGCGTAGCCTCGACCCGCACCGTCTGCGGGGCCGGAGCGGAAGTCGCGCCGCCCGGGTTCGGGGCGCCGGACTCGCCGACAGGACGCACGACGAACTCCACTAGGACGCTGTAGCCCACGATCCGGGCCAGCGTCTGGGAGATCAGCGAGCGATAGCGGGTCTCGAGCCAATCCTTGGCGAAACCATTCGGCACCGCGATCTTGAACCGGTTGTCATCGACGTCGATGACCGACGTATCCCGGAGCCAGGTTTCGAAGTTGGCAGGAGACAGGGAAACCTGAAGCTCTCCCATTGCCGCACGCCAGACTTGTTTCGCATCCATCGAGGCAGCGTTCATCCCCTATATGAAACCACGTGGAATTGCGCAATCGAGATGGACACCGTGTTCGCTCCCCCCGCCCGGCGCAGTGGTTTGCAGATCGCCAAGACCTTCGTTCGGAGCAACCGCCGGCCCTCCTGGCCTCTCTGGGCGGATGCTTTGGAGCGTCCCGGCGCCGCGGGCCGCCGAAGAATAGCACCGCCCGTCACGCTGTATCAAGGTTCTGGGCCCACGGAATCGTATACTCCCCGGGGGTATACCAAGGAGTGTGGGGTCGTTCCGGCAACCGTGGTGGCGCGTTTGACACTTTCGTTGTGCGATCCCTATAATCCGCCGGCAGACGCGTCGAAGCGCTCGTGGGCGCCAGACGCGTTCGCGTGCCTTTAGGGGTATGCTGACCCCGAGGCCTGAATGGAGAGACAGACCCTAACCTCCGATGAAACAGACCTACCAGCCCAAGAAGAGGCATCGCGCCAAGGAACACGGCTTCCGTGCCCGGATGAAGACCACCGGGGGACGCCGGGTTCTGGCCGCCCGCCGCGCGCACGGCCGCAAGAAGCTCACGGTCTGACATCGGACTGCGGCCAAAACTCGCCGCGGATGGTGATGCTCTCCAGGCCCAAGGACTTTACCGCGCTGCAGAACGAAGGGACCGTCAGGTCCCATCCAATGCTCGTGGTCAGGGTCCGGCGGACTGACCTCGAGGTAACGCGCTTCGGACTATCGACCGGACGGAAGCTCGGCGGGGCGGTCGTTCGAAATCGAGTACGCCGGCGACTCCGTGAGGTACTAAGGGTGATGGCGCCCTCGTTCCAGCCCGGCTGGGACGTTCTGATCATCGCCCGGCCGCCCGTCATCTCGGCGGATCAAGTCGCGTTGACGGGTGCAGTGCATCACCTCCTCCGCCGAGGGGGCGTTCTGGGAGGGCGGACCGCTCCGTGAAAACGGTCGGCATCGGGCTCATCAGGCTCTATCGCCGCCTGTTTGCCTGGCGGCCGTCGGTCTGTCGCTTCGAGCCTACCTGCTCGGTATATACCGAGCAGGCGATCCGCAAGTACGGTCTGCTTCGAGGGAGCTGGATGGGAATGCGTCGAATCGCCCGCTGC
>CAZRUC010000012.1:16151-17362 GCA_964603175.1 uncultured Anaerolineaceae bacterium | reverse complement strand
TGGCGCGACATCGGCGACGACACGCGCGCCGGGATCGTCACTCTCTCGAGCAAGATCGGGCGGCGCTGGGCGCACTACTCGTATTTGGGCCTCGTGCTCGGGGCCTATGCCTCGCTGGGCCTGGCCGTGGCAGTGCGCTGGCTGCCGCCGACGACGGGTCTGGTCATGCTCTCGGTGCCGTACCTGGCACAGGTTGTGCAGTCGGCCGAGCTGGGTGCCAACGGCCAGGCTCGAGCGATCGCGAAGATCGACCTCGAGACGGCGCACCTCCATCTGGCCTTTGGCCTGCTGCTAGTCGCAGGGCTGTTGCTCTCCGGTGGGGTGGCCGCGTGAGGGCGCGTCGCGGGCCCGTGCTGGCGCGGTTGGGGGACGTCGGCGCTGCCGTCGGGCTGGTAGCGGCCGTTCCCGCTTTTGCCGCTACTTTCCGGGGACCGCGCGATCGCTTCTGGAGCCGCATGACGGCGACGGGGCTTGGCCTCGGGACGCTGGCAATCGCCGCGAACCCGTCCCTGCTCCGGACGCGAATAGGACGGCGCGATATTGCTATGGGCCTCGGTTCGGCTGCGGTGCTATACGGAACGTTCAAGCTCGGCGACAGATTCGCCCGCCGCTTCGTTCCGGGTGGGGATCGACAGATCCGCCAGATCTACGGTTTGCGAGAGCTTCGGCCGCGAGACGAGACCGCGCTCCGGCTCGTAGCGGTCATCGGCCCGGCGGAGGAGCTCTTCTGGCGGGGCCTGGTCCAGGAGGCGCTGATGCGCCGCTACGGCCGCTGGCGCGGCGCCGCGCTGGCCGCGATCGTCTACTCCTCGGTGCACGTAACCACCGGCAACTTCACGCTGATGGGAGCCGCGGGTGTAGCAGGCGCCCATTGGTGCGCCCTGTACGCGGCCGGAGTGCCGATGGGCGCTCTGATCGTTAGCCACAGCGCCTGGGACGTCTGGGTGTTCCTCGTGCAGCCCACCGGCGAAGTGGTGCCCCTGACCGCCGGCTGAGGTCGCAGGCCAGCTCGGCCACGCCGCCCCACAGCCGCCGCCCGGCCCCCCGGCCGCCGTCGCCGCCATCGCCCCGCCCCCGGCCCCGGCTCCCGCCAATAGCGTCACTCCTGCCCGGATCGAGCTACAGAATCGACGAATCCGGCCAGTAGCGCGGTGCGATGCCCACGGGGTGGGCACATACGACGACGTGCGCCCGACCGACCGGACCGTCGG
>CAZRUC010000012.1:0-16051 GCA_964603175.1 uncultured Anaerolineaceae bacterium | reverse complement strand
CGGCGACTAATTGCTCCAGCGCTCGAGTGCGCGGGCCCACTTCTCCGCCGTCTTGGCCGCGCGCATGCGCTGCCGGTGCACGCGCTGGCGCTCCAGCTGATCGCGCACGGGGATCAGGATGCTCAGCCAGCCGGACACCCGCTGAGGCGAGAGTTCGTGAACCGCGAGTACTTCGCCGACGACCCCACTGTCCAGCTTGCGCCAGACCAGCCGGAGCTCGCCCGACTCCCCGATCTCCATGCTCGCCTGGGTCGCGGTGCCACCCAGGTTCCCACCAACGGTGAGGAAGCGAGGCCAACGCGAGACGATGTCGGGCATTTCTAGGGCGTCGATGAGCCGCGTGATCAGCCACCACATGCCCTCTGAACCCAGATCGACGCGCCCGGTTGCGAGCGCCCAGAGGTGGCCGTCGCCCCGCTCGTCCATCTGGAGGATCAACCCGGCCGGCGAGCTGGGGAGCGAGAAGGAAACCGGTTGGACGGGCCGAATTGAGATCCGGGGATCGTCCGGGAATGCCAGGGCCGCTCCGGGCGACACGCCGATGACTTCGGGCCTCTGCCCGCGCTCGGTCGCGCCATCGATCAGACCGCGAACGACGGAGGCAACGTCGTCGTCCGAGAGGGGCGACTCGCTTTTCTGCGACACGCTGAGATCGAGTTCGAATAGCCTGCCCTGGCGATCGTCGTCGGCCGGTCGCGAGACAACTCTCACAACCTTCCCGTCGACGTTGACCTCGAGAAGGTCTTCCCCAGCCGCTCTCATCGTCTCCACGACGTCTCCTCAGCTTGTCCAGCTTGGCGCTCCCGGTCGCGGCCGATGGCGCACGCGCACATCTAGCCTACCTTGTTTCACGGCCCAAATGGGACTATTGGCGCAAATGGGTAGTACTTCAGACGCAGCGAGTACCAAGGCTCACGTGCCGCGACAGCTCGGTTGCCGGCCAGGCTGCAGCCGGGCATATACTCAAAAGACCCCGAACGTCGCCTCTTGATGGCGATCCGTCTCTTGTGAGGAGCCCGCGTCATGGACCCCACCGCGAAGCAACCCCTCGTCCCGGCCGGTGTCGATGGCTCGGCGGACTCCCGCGCGATCGTCGCAAAAGGCGACTTCGCCGCGCTCTCCAAGCCGCATCTGTCCCCCATCCTGGGACGGTATTTCGAGCGCAGTTGGAGCCACGGTGAGGGGCACATCCTGTACGACACGGCCGGCCGGGGCTTCCTGGACTTCGCCTGCGGCATCGCCACGACGTCGTTGGGCCACCATCACCCCGCGGTAACGGCGGCAATCAAGGACCAGGCCGACAAGCTGCTCCACATCTGCAACGCGCTCGGCTACCTCGAGCCTGTGGGCCAGCTTTCCGCGATGCTGGCCGACGCCTGTCCGGATCCGCTCGACACGGTCTTCTTCTGCAACTCCGGGGCGGAGGCAATTGAGGCCGCGCTCAAGCTCGCCCGACGGGTGACGGGCCGACCGGGCTTGATTGCGTTCCGGGGCGCATTCCACGGCCGCACCTTTGGCGCCGCGTCGGTCACCAGCTCGAGCATCAACTACCGACTCGGTTATGAGCCGCTGCTACCTTCTGTCTATCTCACGCCATTTCCCAACGTCTACCGCTATTTCGGCGACGATGAGGAGGCGGCTACGGCAGGGGCGATGGCCGCTCTTCACACTCTCCTTGGCCATGAGATCCCGCCGTCCGCCGTTGCGGCAATCCTCATCGAGCCCATACAAGGCGAAGGTGGGTTCAACCCGGCGCCGGCGTCCTTCCTGCGGCAGCTGCGCGCCCTGTGCGACGAGCACGGCATCTTGCTGATTGCCGACGAAGTCCAGACCGGCATTGCCCGAACGGGACGGATGTGGGCTTTCGAAGACGCCGGCATAGTCCCGGACGTCGTTTGTGTGGCGAAGGCGCTTGCCAACGGATTGCCGCTCGGCGCGATCGTCAGCAGGCGCGAGCTCCAGGAAGCCTGGGGCGTCGGCGCACATGGCACCACCTTTGGCGGCAACCCGGTTTCGTGCGCGGCAGGCGTTGCCGTGATGCGAACGATCGCGGAGCAAGGACTAGTAGCCAACGCGGCGGCTCGCGGCGAGGAGCTGCTCACCGGCCTTCGAGCCATCATGGCGGAAGACCCACGCATCGGCGACGTACGCGGCCGAGGCCTCATGGTTGGGGCCGAGCTCGTGAAGGATGCGGCCACCAGGGACCCGGACGGGGAGACCTGCGAGGCCGTTCTCCAGGCCTGCGCCGATCTGGGACTCCTGGTGCTCAACTGCGGAACCCATCACAACGTGGTCCGCTTCCTGCCCCCGATCGATGTGACATCCGCGGAGATCACACAGGGCCTCGAAATGTTCGGTTCCGCCCTGCGCAGCCTACCGCGCAATTAGGAAGCGCCGGCGTGTTCCGCAGGAGCGCGTCCAGCATGAATCAGAAGCGCCTGCGGTGATCGCCGCAGGCGTCTTTTGAGTTCGGGTTGGTGGGCGGTGGCGCCCGAGCCGATCGAGGCTTAGCGGTTCCGGTCCAGGAAGCTCATTACATCTTCGAGGCGGAAGCGGCGATCGCCACGCTTGCAGACGCGATAAAAGGGCAGCTCTCCGCGATCTCCCAGGCGCTTCACCGTGTTCACGTGGAGATGCAGCATCTCGGCGACTTCACTCGCGGTGAGCATGGGTCCTAGATCGTTGACAGCCATGGCAGCCATGGTTTCCCTCTGCGTCGACAGCCAACCGGTCTCACGTACCCTGAGCGAGTTACGCCACTGACCGGCCTGATGCAATTAGTACCGTACAGACCCCACCCAACCCCAACAAGCCGTACTTTTGAATACAGCCACCGGTACCACCCGACAACCCCCCTACTGGTACGGGGTTCGGCTCCCGAAATAGGCCCAGCAAAGCGCCGGTCGAAGCAGGTCAGGAGGGTGTGGGGCTCGCGCTCGCCGAAGCAGATGCTGTCGCCGAAGCAGAGCCGCTCGGGGCTGCCGATCCGGATCCGCTTGGTGTGGCCGATACGCTCGGAGCAGCCGACCCCGACCCGGAAGGAGCCGCGCTTGGGCTCGCCCCGGAGGCGCCCGGCGAAGCGGTCGCCTGGTTGACTGCCTTCAGTCCGAGGGCCAGCCTCACCGTGGCGACCTCAGTGGCGAAAGTCTGGCTTTCTGAGACCAGGGTCTGGGAAAGCGCGCTGACGTCGGTCAACGAAGCCGAAGCACCAGCTTGCGTCAGCGCTCCGACGTACGTTGACGAGTCGTCGAGCAGGGCCTGTACTTGCGTAGTGGCCGGCGCCCAATCCTTCGCCAACCCCAGGTCGTTCATCCAACCCGCAGTCGCCGTCTTGAGGTCGCGATAGTCGACGACCGTCTTGTCGAAGTTGTCGAAGTCGTTGCTAAGGGCGTCCAGGGCCGCGGACTGCTGAGGACTCCACTTGTTCTCGATGTTCTGCCAGCGCTGAGCAAGGGTCACGTCCGGGTTGATCTGCTTGTAGACGAATACGCCTCCGAGCAGAACCAGGAAGACCAGCACGAACGGGATGTAAACCCGCGTGTAGGCGTAGAACGAGCGCAACATCGGGCTTCGCTGGGCCCGATACAGAATCCCTCGATGGGGCGCCTCGTACTCCGACTCTTCAGTCGGGTCCGTGCTCTGGTCCAGGGGTTGCTCAGGCTTTACTCCCCGGCGCTGAGCGTCGAGTCTTTGGCGCGTCGAAGAGCGACGGTTGCCGGACGGCGTAGCGCGGCCACGGCGCGTCTGTGGCGACAATGCGGACCTCCTGACAGATTGCCTCGGCCCTACGGCCCGCCGACCCACGACGGAGAGGCGTCGCGAAGTCTATCGCGATCGGCCGGCCCGCGGGACACGCCGGCCGAACTGCGGTGGCCGGGCCTTCAGGCCCGATTCGCAATCCGTACCAATTCGCAACCTAACCTAACTTGACCGCAAGTGCCCTCTCGGGGGAGACTCGGGTTTCCGCAACGGGTAGAGGGCTCCTGCGCACGGAGCAGGAACCGCTGTCGGCGTCTCGCCACGGTAAGTGAGGATGGAACGGACATTGGGGCAGACCGGCGGTCCGCTAGCCCAGGGTCTGTATGACCCCGCCTTCGAACACGATGGGTGCGGGTTCGGCTTCGTCGTGGACATCGCCGGCCGCCCTTCCCACCGCACGGTTCGCGACGCGCTGACCGTCCTGGTCAACCTCGAGCATCGCGGCGCCACCGGCTCCGAGACGAACACGGGCGACGGCGCCGGCCTCACGATCCAGATTCCCCATCGCTTCCTGGCCGACGTGGCGGAGAAGTCCGGCGTCAGGTTGCGCGGCAAAGGCGGATACGGCGTCGGCATGGTCTTCCTGCCCCAGGACAGGACCGGTCGCGTCGAGTGCTTCCGCCTCTTTGAACAGGTCGTGGCCGACGAGGGCTTGCGGTTCCTGGGCTGGCGCGACGTTCCGACCGACAATTCGAGCCTGGGCACGAGCGCCAAGGCGGCCCAGCCGCTGATTCGCCAGGTCTTCATCGACCGGCCGGAACGCCTCGTCGAGGACCTCGCCTTCGAGAGGAAGCTGTACGTCGTCCGCCGGCTCGTCGAGAAGGCCGTCTCGCGGTCCGCCATTCCAAGCCGCGGCGACTTCTACATTCCGTCGCTGAGCTGCCGCACGATCGTATACAAGGGCATGCTCAACGCCTCGCAGCTGCAGGTCTTCTATCCCGACCTCGCCGACGAGCGCGTCGAGAGCGCCATCGCGATGGTCCATTCGCGCTTCTCGACGAACACGTTCCCGTCCTGGCCGCGAGCGCATCCGTACCGCTATATCTCTCACAACGGCGAGATCAATACCCTGCGGGGCAACGTCAACTGGATGCACGCCCGCCAGGCGCTGTTCAGCTCCAGCCTGTTCGGCGACGACCTGACGAAGGCGCTGCCCGTCATCGACGCCGAAGGCTCAGACTCGGCAATCCTGGACAACGTCCTGGAGCTGCTCTACCTGTCCGGCCGCTCCCTCGCCCACGCCCTGATGATGATGGTGCCGGAGCCCTGGCAACACCACGAGTCGATGGCTCCCGAGAAGCGCGCCTTCTACGAGTTCCACTCGTGTCTGATGGAGCCCTGGGACGGGCCCGCATCGATCGCCTTCACCGATGGAATCCGCGTCGGCGCCACACTCGACCGCAACGGCCTCCGCCCCGCTCGCTACTACGTCACGGCCGACGGGCGCGTCATCATGGCCTCTGAGGCGGGCGTGCTCGACATTCCGCCCGACCAGATCGTGGCCAAGGGGCGGCTCCAGCCCGGCCGTATGTTCCTCGTCGACACCGCGGAGCAGCGCATCGTCTCGGACGAGGACCTGAAGCGCCGGATCACGACCGAGCACCCATACACCGATTGGGTTCGCGACTGGCTCGTCAAGCTGACCGAGCTTCCGCCCCCTCCGCGGGTCATCGAGCCGGACCACGAGACCGTCCTGCGCCGCCAGGAAGTCTTCGGCTACACCGCCGAGGACGTGCGATTGGTCATCAACTCCATGGCCACCACCGGCACGGATCCGGTGGGGGCAATGGGCAACGACCAGGCGCTCGCTGTGCTCTCCGAGCGCCCGCAACTCCTGTACTCGTACTTCAAGCAGCTCTTCGCCCAGGTCACGAACCCGCCCATCGACGCCATCCGCGAGGAGATCATCACAGCCACCGAGATGGCGATCGGCCCCGAAGGGAACCTTCTGGAGCCTAACCCGCGGGCGGCCCACCAGCTCGAGATGCCCTCCCCGGTCCTCTCCAACGAAGAGCTCGAGAAGATCCGGACCCTGTCCACGGGCGACCAGCACGGCTTCCGGACCATCACTCTGCCGATCCTGTTCCGTGTCGCCGACGGCGGCGCAGGCCTCCGCAAGGCCATCGAGCAGGTCCGCGAGCGCGCGAGCGAGGCGATCAACGAAGGCCACAACATCATCATCTTGTCGGACCGCGGTCATAACGAAACCGAGGCTCCGATCCCGGCCCTACTCGCCGTTTCGGCGGTCCACCACCACCTCGTCAGGGCCGGCACGCGCACCCAGGTCGGGCTTGTCCTCGAGTCCGGCGAGCCGCGCGAGGTCCACCACTTCGCCCTGCTCATCGGCTACGGGGCGAGCGCGGTGAACCCGTACCTCGCCTTCGAGACCGTTCACGACCAGGTCCGTCTGGGCACGCTCAGCGGCTCGGCCGAGCTGGCCGAGAAGAAGTACCGCAAGGCGATCGCCAAGGGCATCGTCAAGGTCATCTCGAAGATGGGCATCAGCACCGTTCAGAGCTATCACGGCGCGCAGATATTCGAGGCTCTGGGGCTCAGCCAGGACTTCGTGGACGAGTACTTCACCTCGACGCCCACTCGCATCGGCGGCATCGGCATCGACGTTGTCGCTCGCGAGGTGGAAATGCGCCAGGATCGCGCGTATCCGCCCAAGCGGCCCATCTACCACAAGCAGCTCGGCGTGGGCGGCAACATCCAATGGCGCTTCGACGGCGAGCGGCATCTGTTCAACCCGCTCTCGATCGCCCAGCTCCAGCACGCGACCCGCAGCGGCGACTATGCCGCGTTCAAGGAGTACTCGAAGCTCATCGACGATCAGTCGGAGGGCTTGTGCACGCTGCGCGGCCTGATGGAGTTCAAGCCGAACCACCGTCACCCCCTCGAGCTCGACGAGGTCGAGCCGGTCGAGTCGATCGTCAAGCGCTTCAAGACGGGCGCGATGAGCTACGGCTCGATTTCGAAGGAAACTCACGAAGCCCTCGCCATCGCCATGAACCGGCTCGGCGCCAAGTCGAACACCGGCGAAGGCGGCGAGGATCCCGCCCGCTTCGAGATGCTCCCCAACGGCGACTCGCTGAAGAGCGCCATCAAGCAGGTCGCTTCAGGCCGCTTCGGCGTGACGAGCGAGTACCTGGTGAGCGCCCGAGAGATCCAGATCAAGATGGCCCAGGGCGCCAAGCCCGGTGAGGGCGGCCAGCTGCCCGGCCACAAGGTCTATCCGTGGATCGCCAAGGTCCGCCACTCGACCCCGGGCGTGGGCCTCATCAGTCCCCCACCGCACCACGACATCTATTCGATCGAGGATCTGGCGGAGCTGATCCACGACCTCAAGAACGCCAACGCCGACGCCCGCATCTCCGTGAAGCTGGTTTCCGAGGTTGGCGTCGGGACGATCGCGGCCGGCGTTGCCAAGGCCCATGCCGACGTCATCCTGATCAGCGGTCACGACGGCGGCACCGGCGCATCGCCACTCTCCTCGATCAAGCACGCCGGGCTGCCGTGGGAACTGGGGCTCGCGGAGACGAACCAGACGCTGCTGCTGAACGACCTGCGGTCGCGGGTGGCGATCGAAGTAGACGGTCAGATGAAGACCGGACGCGACGTCGTCATCGGCGCGCTGCTCGGGGCCGAGGAATTCGGCTTCTCGACCGCGCCGCTCGTGACGCTGGGCTGCGTGATGATGCGCGTTTGCGACAAGAACACTTGCCCCGTCGGCGTCGCCACCCAGGACCCGGAGCTGCGCAAGCGCTTCAGCGGCGACCCGCAGTATGTGGTCAACTTTATGACCTTCGTGGCGCGGGAAGTTCGCGAGTACATGGCCCAGCTCGGGTTCCGGACGTTCGACGAAATGGTCGGCCACTCGGAGCGGATCGAGATGCGCCGCGCCATCGATCACTGGAAGGCGCACAACCTCGACTTCAGCCGCATCCTCTTCCAGCCGCAGATCCCCAAGACCACGCTGCGCACCTGCCAGATCGGCCAGCAGCACAACCTCGAGCGCTCGCTCGACACCACAACCCTGATCCCGCTCTGCATGCCGGCCCTCGAGGACAGCCTGCCGGTCAAGGCCGACCTGTCGATCCGGAACGTGAACCGGGTCGTTGGCACGAGCCTGGGGTCCGAAGTCACGCGCCGCTACGGCGCCAAGGGCCTGCCCGAAGACACGATCGATCTCCACTTCCGCGGTTCGGCCGGTCAGAGCTTCGGGGCGTTCATCCCCAACGGCATGACCCTCACCCTCGAGGGCGACGCCAACGACTACCTCGGCAAGGGGCTGTCGGGCGGCAAGATCGTTCTCCTCCCCGATCGCGAGTCCCGATTCGTGTCTGAGGACAATATCATCACGGGCAACGTCGCCATGTACGGGGCGACATCCGGCGAGGTGTATATCCGCGGCATCGCGGGCGAGCGCTTCGCCGTCCGGAACTCCGGCGCCACTGCTGTGGTCGAGGGCGTCGGAGATCACGGCTGCGAGTACATGACGGGCGGCCGGGTCGTGATCATCGGCAAGACCGGCCGGAACTTCGCGGCGGGCATGTCCGGCGGCGTGGCTTACATCCTCGACGAGAGCGGCGAGGGCGGAGCCGCCGGCGGTGGCTTCGAGCGGGTCTGCAACAAGGAAATGGTCCAGCTGTTCCCGCTTTCGGACCCGGTCGAAACCGCGGCCATCCGCGTTCTCCTCGAGCGCCATGTCGCGTACACGTGCAGCTCCCGAGCTCAGGCCCTCCTCGACGACTGGCCGACGACCGTGAACAGGTTCATCCGCGTCGTCCCCAACGACTACCGCCGCGTCATCGACGCCCAGGCCAAGATGCGCGAGCGCGGCCTCTCCCAGGAAGAAGCCGAGATGGCCGCTTTCGAGGAGAACGTCCTGGACGCGCGCCGAGTGGCAGGGAACTGACGATGGGCAAGTCGACAGGCTTCATGGAATTCGGGCGCGAACCCGCCCACACCCGGGACCCGCTCGAGCGCGTCAAGGACTGGAGCGAAACGCACCCGAGCTACGCCGAGAAGACGCTCCGCGAGCAGGGCGCCCGCTGCATGGACTGCGGAATCCCCTACTGCCATACCGGAGAGCTCGTCAACGGCATGGCGATGGGTTGCCCGATCCACAACCTGATCCCCGAGTGGAACGACCTCGTCTACCGGGGCCAATGGCGCGAGGCGATCATCCGGCTCCACAAGACAAACGACTTCCCCGAGTTCACCGGTCGCGTCTGCCCGGCTCCCTGCGAAGGGTCGTGCACGCTCGGCATCAACCAGCCGGCTGTCACGATCAAGACGATCGAGAACGAGATCATCGAGCACGCCTTCCTCGAGGGCTGGGTCGTGGCCGAGCCGCCGCTGGCCCGGACCGGCATGAAGGTGGCGGTTGTCGGGAGCGGCCCGGCCGGGCTCGCCGCCGCGTCGCAGCTCAATCGCGCCGGCCACCAGGTGACCGTCTTCGAGCGCGACGATCGCGTCGGGGGCTTGCTCATGTACGGCATACCGAACATGAAGCTCGACAAGTCGATCGTCGAACGGCGCATCAAGTTGCTCGAGGCCGAGGGCGTCGAGTTCGTGACGGGCACCGCGATCGGCAAGGACGTTCCGGCCGAGAAGCTCGCCAAGGATTACGACGCGGCGGTTCTCGCGGTCGGCTCCACGATCCCGAGGGATTTGCGGGTCGAAGGCCGCGAACTGGCCGGCGTCCACTTCGCGATGGACTTCCTCGTTGCGAATACCAAGGCGTTACTAGGCGGGCCCGCCACGCCCATCTCCGCCGCCGGCAAGAACGTGATCGTGATCGGCGGCGGCGACACCGGGACCGACTGCGTCGGCACTGCCATCCGCCAGGGCGCCAAGAACGTCATCCAGCTCGAGATCCTGGCTCGGCCGCCCGACACTCGCGACGCCGACAATCCGTGGCCGCAGTGGCCCAAGGTCTATAAGCTCGACTACGGGCAGGAAGAGGCCGCCGCTCTGTGGGGCGCGGATCCGCGGCGCTACCTCGTCAACACGCGGCGGCTGGTCGGCAACGACGCCGGGGCCGTGTCCGCCATCGAGACGATCGAGATCGAATGGGTCCACACACCGGGCAGCCGGCCCGAAATGCACGAGAAGCCTGGCACCGAGCAGACGCTCCCTGCGGATCTCATCCTGATCGCTATGGGCTTCGTCGGTCCGCAGCAGGACCTGCCGAATGCCCTCGGCTGCAAGCTCGACCACCGCGGCAACATCATCCACGACGATGACTACATGACCACGGTTCCCGGCGTTTTCTCGGCAGGCGATTGCTCGCGCGGACAGTCCCTCGTGGTGTGGGCGATCCAAGAGGGCCGACAGACCGCCCGCGCCGTCGACAAGTACCTGATGTACGGCGAGACGGTCCTGCCGGACTACTAGGCGAGGGCAGTTCGGTCGCTACGGAGCTGTGCTCGCGGTGCTTCCGCCGGCCAGGGCGCCGAAGTTGGGCAGCGGCCACAGACGCAGCATCGCTCGACCGATCACGCTCGATTTCGGGATCGGACCGAAGACGCGCGAGTCCTCGGACTGCTCGCGATGGTCACCCAGCACGAATAGATAGCCATCTGGCACGACCCAGCGTGTCAGGGGCCCGGTCTTCGTCGTGGGTTGGCCTTCGAATACGTACGACTCGGTGAGCTGCGCCCCGTTCACCAGCACCGCGCCGTCCTTCAGCTCGACAGTGTCGCCCCCGACCCCGATGACCCGCTTTATGAACGGGATCGGCTTGCCGTCTTCGAGGTACCCGTCGGGCGGGTTGAAGATGATGATGTCGCCGAGCTTGTAGTCGCTGATACGTGGCGTCAGCTTGTCGACCAGCACCATCTGCCCCGGCTGCAGCGTGTTTTCCATCGACGGCTGCTGTATCTGGTACGGCTGTGCCACGAAGCTCTGCACCACCCAGTAGATGACGAAGGTGAGCAGAAGCGTCTCGACGACCTCGAAGAGGCAGCCGCGCCAGCGTTGGCTCATGTCGGGCAAGTTACCCCCTGCTGATCGGGCCGGGCACAGACGACCTGCGCCGAACAATCTAGTTGGATGCCGCGGCCTCTCGCAATGCGACAATTGAACGGTATCACCTAACAAAGACTTGGGAGGAGGCCGCGCACCAGGAGGGACGGCAGGGATCGGGGTCGTGTGGCGGTTGGGATCGCCGGATGGGTGGGAGCCGGCCGTTGTATCGTCTCGGGGTGAGCACAATCGTCGAATTCAGGGGGACGTTCCGGCTGGTCGAAGCCGACATGGACCGGCTGCGCCACCTCAGCAAAGGCACGTGGTTCTGCCGCTGCGGGGAATTGGCCGTGGTCGAGCGCCACGCGCCTCAGTGCGACATCTGCAACGCGGGGAGCAACTGCGGACTCGACTGTACCGTGAGCCGGCTCTCCTGCACCAAGTGTGGCGCAACCGCCTGACACAAAGACGCCGTAGCGGGTCAAGACCGCCGCGGCGTCCGCTTTGAGAGCGAGTTGACTACGCCGTCATCTTCACCAGCCACCCGGGCTGGGCCGGCACGACGCTGATCAGATAGTCTTTCGACTCTTCGACCAGGTTTCGCGGGCCGTCGAGCGAGGCCAGCAACTTGCCGTCTCGCTTCTGGACGCGGCCGTCGATGATCACGGTGTCCACGTTCGAGATGTCGGCGGCCGTCACGACGACCGCAACCGGATCGATGACCGGCGCAGTGTTGACCGCGTGGCCGTCGATGATGATGACGTCGGCTTTCTTGCCGGGGGTCAGCGAGCCGGTTCGGTCGGCCAGGCCGGCCGCTCGGGCCCCGTCGATCGTGGCGAACCCGAGCACATCGCGTGCCGTCAGGAGCTCGGTCGGATCCACGTCCTCATTCCAGGAGATCTCGTGGCGGCGCGCTCGCTCGGCCGCGAAGAGCGCTCGCATCTGGGTGAACAGGTCACCGGGCCCGCTGGTCACGACATCGACGCCCAGGCCGGGGCGCAGTCCGTAGGAGAGGGCCTTCAACGCCGGGGCCCAGCCGTGCCCCATCTGGTGCTCGACCTGCGGCGTGACCGAGATACTGCCGCCCGAATCGGCAACCAGCTTCCACTCCTCGTCGGTCAGGTGGTTCGCGTGGACATACATCGTGCCCGGGTAGAGCAGATCCATTTCCCCGAGTTGCTTGACCATCATCGCCTTACCGGCCATGCGATCGAAGCCGACATGGACGGTGATCGGCGTGGACAAATCCCGAGCCAGTTCCCAATCGTGCCGGACGACGTCGGGCGTGCAGAAGCCCGGGCCGCGCGTAGCCATCGCCATCGTGATCAGCCCCGCGTCTGACGAGAAGTACTTCTCCCGGATCCGCCGCGCATCTTCGGGCTGGATCAACTGGCTGTAGAACCACCAGTCCGCCATCGAAGTGTTCGGGAAGCCGTATGCGTAAACCGCTCGGATTCCGCAGTCCTGAAGACCACGAATGGCTTCATCGCTGTGCTCCGGGGTGTTGGAGATATGCGACCAGTCGACGAGGGTCGTTACCCCGGCGTTGACGCATTCCAGGGCGCCCCACAGGTTGCCTGCGTACACATCCTGCGGCCGGTATTTGGGGGCGAATGCATCCAGGATGCCCGGGAAGTACTCGCCGAGGGTCAGGTTCGGAGCGCTGCCTCGGATCGGCGCTTGCCACGTGTGGCGGTGCGTGTCCACGAAGCCGGGAAGGACGATGTCGCCCTCGGCTTCGATGACCTGGGCGTTCTCCGGGCTCAGGTTGTATCCGACGGCCGCGATTGAATCGCCCTCGATCAGCACATCGGCCCCGGGTTGATCGCCGAGACTTGCATCCATCGTGAGGACATAACCGCCATGGATCAGAACGCGCTCTGTCATTGCATGCTCCTCAGGGTGTCGTTGTCGGCGAACCAGCGGCAGCTTCGCCCCTGAGGGCTCGCCGCGGGCGGATATGTGTGTTGCTATTTCGCGAACCTAGCATCCGCCTGTTCCCTCCGGAGGGAAGAGCCCGCTCGTCTTGCGCACCGAGCCGAGGAGCGGCCGGGCCGGGTCCACTCGCTTCAGTTCGGGACAACCCACGCCGCAACCTTGACCTCTGTCCGAGGGCACTTCACACTCGGGCGGCCGAGTGGTGCTCGTGCATGTCTTGGGGTGTCCCGAGGGGCCGAGCGGCTTGGCGCAGGAGTCCGATGCATTTCGTCGGGAACGTTGACTGGTCTTTCGCCGACAGGCCCGCTCCGTCGACGACGAACGCCGTCGGCCTCGCTCGAAAAGTCCTCGTCGGATCCCAAACCGGCGCGATCCATACCGAGTTCGCCGCCGGTGCGCTGACGCCGGCCGGCTGGATCCGCCGCCACATCCACTCCTTCGAGGAAGCGCTCTATGTCGTGCAGGGAGACCTGCTGCTCGACATCGACGGCCACATCCACTGCCTGGCGGCCGGCGACTACGCTCTCATACCCATCGGGACCTGGCACGCCCTGGCCAACGCGTCGGGTGCGCAAGTGCGCTGGGTGTCGCTGAACACGCCCCTGCGCCTGCCGACCGACGGCCCGCGACGAGACACCTTCTACGCCGGCTCGGCCATCGACCCCGACCCGCTCGACGCGATCGGCCGGCCGCCCGACTTCGGGGATCCATCCATCCGCTATATCGGCCACTACGACGGCACGCCCCCGCAAGCTGAAGCGCTCGGCGTCAACGACCCGGCTCGTGGCAGCGCGCCCGCCGGCATGGACACAGCGATCCGTGCCTACAGCGGCATCTCCGTGAAGATGCTCATCGATCGAAACTTCGGCGCAGACCTCATGACCATGTTCATTGCCGACTACGAGATCGGTGGGGCCGCGCTACCCCACGACCATCCATTCGAAGAGACGTACTTCCTCCTGGACGGCCAGATCGAGGCCGAATTGGACGGCAAGACCTACCACCTGCGCGCCGGCGATTTCGTGTTCGCCGGGGTTGGGTCGGTTCACGGCTTCTACAACGCCGGCACGGAGCGCGTCCGTTGGATCGGGACGCAGTCGCCCCAGCCCCCTGCTCGCCACGCCTACCGCTGGCTGGCCAGCTGGAAGCGCTTCGAGGCCGGCAGCTGAGGTTGGCGTCCCCGGTCGGACTCGAACCGACGACCTACCGCTTAGAAGGCCAGGGCGCCTATGCGGTGTGGCCTACCTCGTGGAGGCCCGAGCAAATCGTGTCCAGTTATCGTGTCGTGACTCCTGCGCTTTCGCCTGCCCCCGACATGCTGCAGGGCAAGTCGCTCTGCTGTCGTGATGACCATGGACACGGGCCGCGTGCAGGGTCGCCCTCGGCCGTAACCGCCCGGTGTTGGTGACAGACAGCCACAAACAAGTCGCATGGTGCTGACGGAACCCTCATCTTCCGGCTGGGCTGGCCGATCACCCCCCGTAGGGGTAAATTTCGATTCCAAACGAAGGAGCCTCGCAGTCTCTTGTCCGGCATGCGTCAAGCGATACTCTTCGACATCGACGGGACACTCCTTGTCCAGTCGAGCGCCCACCTTGCGGTGCTATCCGAGGTACTCAGCAGCCGCGTCAGGCGCGAAGTACGGATCCGAATGGACGGCGAGCGACCGACGCTAGACGGCGTCGACCTCGCCGGATGGACCGACGCCCAGATCATTCGCCACGTACTGGGCTCGGCATCTGCGGCGGCGCCCGAATCAGAGGTAGCCGCGGCTGTCGGCGCCTATGCCCAGGCTTATCGGGCGATGCCCGTGGACCTTCGGCTGCCGCGTCCCGTCGAAGGCTCAGAAGAGGCGCTGGAAATCCTGCAAGCAGCCGGTGTGTGGCTTGGTCTCGTTACCGGCAACGCTTCCGAGATCGCTCGCGCGAAGCTCGCTTCTGTCGGCCTCGACCGTTTCTTCACGTTTGACCCGGACCTGGGCTTCGGCGACTGGCGCGCAGACCGCGCAGCATTGGCCACGGCCGCGTCGCAGGCGGCCCGAAGGGCTGCCGACGTCGTGAGCCTGGTAGGCGACACGGAGCTGGACATGTGCGCGGCGCACGGGGCCGGCCTACGGGCGATCGGCGTGACAACCGGCGCGTGCACCCCGACTCAGCTGACCGCGGCCGGCGCCGACATCGTGCTCGCGTCTATCAGGGAGCTTCCAACAGTGTTCAAGCAGGCAATGAAATGACCGACATCAGGCGAAACAAGGCCAGGAGTCACCGGCTGCATCTTCGAATGCCGTCGCCCTCGGGTCCTGCCCTGCTATGGCTCGCGGTTGGCATGGCGGTCTTCCTGGCCGCCCTCGACGTCATACCCGGCGCCCAGTTCTGGACGGGTCAACCGATGACAGCCCAGGCCGTGGGCGGAGGCATTCTTTTCATCCAGGGCGGCTTGCTTTTGACCGGGTTCCTGCGCTGGCGGGAACTCGACCGCTTGGGAAAGATCACGGTCGTCGCCTATGGGTCGCTGGCCCAGTCGGCGAACGACGCCGGCCGTCGTCTGCTCGCGCCCCTCAACGGCGCCGACCTCTTCCAGCTCGGCATTCCGGCCGACGACCCCGGTCCGGGAGAAACGAAGTCAATCGCGGAACTGGACAGGGAGAGGCTCGCCCGGTTCGGCTTGCCAGTGACCTTCGACGAGCTCGGAGGAAGCTGGCGCTCGCACCACAAGCTGATTGAGGAGAGACTGCCGATCCTGCTGACAGATCCGGCCTTCGTGCGACGCCTCTACCGATCGGCTGCACGCGCCCGCCGAGAGACGATGGCGGCGGCGGCACTATGGGCATCGACGATGCTGGTGGATGCCGAGC
The DNA here is from genome assembly GCA_964603175.1 of uncultured Anaerolineaceae bacterium. Lineage (GTDB taxonomy): Bacteria > Chloroflexota > Limnocylindria > Limnocylindrales > CSP1-4 > Fen-1039. The sequence continues at coordinate 528 of CAZRUC010000012.1, read as the reverse complement.
ACGCGGAGCACCTGATCGAGTTCCAGGTCATAAACACCAAGGTCGAGGCCCTGGCCTCGCGATTGCGAATGAGCGGCCTCATGTCGCGCGAGCCTGAATCGTGGACGGCCACCGATGACTGGATCGAGAGCGTGCTGACCAGCTTCGTAAACACGATCAACGTCTACGAACAGATCCGCAACAAGTTCGGGTCCCTGGCCAAGCTCGAGAGCGACGCCTTCACGGGTCGACTGGACATCGCCGCGGAGCGGCTGGCAACCATAACCGCCGACTGAGTTTCAGGCGCGGCGGACGCGGCCCGCGCGACGAGGCGGGCCGACATCGGATCGACGCTGTTGGCGTGCGCGCGGCCTTGGGCGGCGCGCAGGTCCGCGTCTCAGCATCGCGACAGGCGGCGTGTCGTGCCACGCACGATTTGAGGTTTGGCGTCCCCGGTCGGACTCGAACCGACGACCTACCGCTTAGAAGGCGGCCGCTCTATCCGCTGAGCTACGGGGACACCGCGACCCGCCGCGATCGAGGAATGCA
>CAZRUC010000011.1:0-17457 GCA_964603175.1 uncultured Anaerolineaceae bacterium | reverse complement strand
TACGTTTGAAAAGGCGCAACCGATCACTCCGGGCAACCGCCATTTTGGGCGGGCCGCCCAATTGGACGGGATCCTACGGGGCGAGCCTCGGTCCAGCCTGAATCGCCAGGGTTGGGACTACGGCCAGGGCACCACCGCAATGGCGGTCGATGTGATAGTCGGCTTTCCCGCGAGCGAACAGACTGCCGTGATGTTGTAGCCGAGGGCCGATGTTGGCCACGCCTGCGCGCTGCCGCTATCAGCCACGGCCCCAGCTGTGGCAGAGGCGTCGTCACCGCTGGCCGGGATGATGAAACTCTTACTCGTTCGGTTCGGGGACACGCCATCCCTGTGGATGTAGCAGCTAGCTCCTGGCAGGGACTTCACGTCGAAGATCCCCGAATCGCCATGGTTGACGGGCGCCTTGACCAGCCTGATCGTCGCGAACATCGCGGGCGTCGGCGTGGGTGTCGGCACTGGGGTCGCGGTCGGGGCGGGAGTCGGGACTGGCGTGGGGACTGGTGTGGGGACGGGCGTTGGTTCAGGCGTTGGAGGAGCAGTCGGGGCGACTGTCGGGGCGACTGTCGGGGCCACCGTCGGGGCCACCGTCGGGGCCGCGGTCTTCGGCTTCGCGGTCGGTTTCGCCGTTGCCTTCTTGGTTGGCGTGGGCTTTGCAGTCGCGGTTGGGGTCACGATTGCGGTGGCGGTTGCCGTCAGAGTCGGCTCGGCAGACGTGGCGGCCTCGGTTGGCGTTGCCGTCAATGACGGGCTCGAGGAAGCGGCGGCGATCAGATCCGTATGCGCGTACGAAGGCGTTCCGCTGGCCGCGGGATGCCGCAGCATCGGAACGAGCACGCCTTGGAATACCAGGAGAGACCCAAGTGTCAGGTAGAAGGCTGTGAAAAGGATCCACGCGACGGTGGGACGGCGGCGGCGGCCGCGAACCCGCGAGTAGCCGTCGTCGACAGATGGGGCCCGACGGGCTCGCCACCAGCCGCCCGAACGTCGGAACGGGAGAGTGACGGCTTTTCCTACGGCGCTGCCCGCCGACCCCATCCGACCGAAAGCCATCCGGACGCCGAGGGCAACCATGCCCAGGCCGGCGACGAATCTCGAGTCGCCGATTCGGTCTGACACGTGGACCACAGGGGGCGCATCGGCGGAGTCGAAACCGGGCACCTCTTCGATGCGGGCCTCGGGGATCGGAGTAGTCCCGGCGCTTGCGGCCGCGGACGACATGGCCGCGATCGGAGTCGCCGCGGCGGAATCCGCCTCCACGATGGAGCCGGGCGAATGCGGGGCCGCCGCGGAGAGCAGGACAACCGGTTCCTTGCCAGCGAGGGCGGCGGAGCCCAACGCCTTGCGAGTGGTCTTCCGCGGCTTCGGTGAGACGCTCGCGGCTTCGACCGGGGCGCTGTCGGCGACCGCGGCAGCGGCGAATGGGGCGTCGGCGGGCTGAGGGGCCGAGATCGCGGTCTTGCGAGCCGTCTTGCGCTGATTCGGTAAGGCGGCGCTCTCCGGCGCAGCTGCGCTCTCCATCGCCAGGGATTCGGCCTGGACAGCCCCGGCGGCAGAGATGCTTCCCGCGGCTGCCGCCCCTGCGGCTGCGGCGGCTTTGGCGAGACGTCTGGACGCCACGTCGCCGAGAACATGAGCGCTCCCCGACGATTCAGTCGGCGAGCCGGAGGCCGGGCTGCCCTCTTCCGCTGCGCCGGAAGGCGGTTCGTCCTCGGGGTTCGGGCGCTTGCGGCGGGGAGGTTGCCCGCTCACCATTTCGAGATTCCTCGGGTGGGGTCCATACGAGCGCAAGTCTTCGGGCGCCACGACCGCGCGACAATGGGACAAAGGTCATGACGCGACCCAAGTCGTTGTCGTGTAAGGGTCCTCCCCCAGAGGGATGCGAGGGTCGCGCGGGACCCCGCTCGGTTAGCTCAAGTCGACGTAGACGTTCTTGATCTGCGTGTACTCACTGAGTGCGTGCATGCCGTTCTCCCGGCCGACGCCCGACATCTTGTACCCCCCGAACGGCGCCTCCGTGTGCACGCTCGAGTTGCAGTTGATCGAGAGCACGCCCGTCCGGACGGCGCGCGCCATCCGCATCGCCCGGCCGATGTCGCGCGTCCAGATCGAGCCCGAAAGACCGTAAGGCGAGTCGTTCGCCAGCCGGACCGCATCTTCTTCGGTGTCGAACGGGATGATCGCGACGACCGGCCCAAAGATCTCCTCCTGGGCAATTCGCATGCCGGAGGTGACCTGGTCGAAAACGGTCGGCTGGACGTAGGCGCCGTGCGCGTACGCCGGTTCAGCCGGGGTTCCGCCTCCGACCACCACCCGCGCGCCCTCCTCGCGCCCGATCCGGATGTAGTCCAGGACCGTTTCGCGTTGACGGAAGCTGACCATCGTGCCGACTTCGGTGGCCGGATCGTCGGGATCGCCAACCTTGACCTTGAGCGTCGCCGCGGCAAAGGCTTCCACGACGCGGTCGTGGACCGAGCGCTCGACGAGGATGCGGCTGCGGGCGCAGCAATCCTGGCCGCAGTTGTCGAACACGCTGTAGGGAGATTCGGCCGCGAAACGCTCCAGGTCGGCGTCGGCGAATACGATGTTGGGGCTCTTGCCGCCGAGTTCGAGGCTGATCTTCTTCACGTTGCCGGCCGCCGCGCGCATGATCGCCTGCCCCGTGGCGGTCTCGCCGGTGAACGCCACCTTGCCGATCCCCGGATGCGCGGCGATCGCGTGGCCCGCCGTAGCTCCCGGGCCGGTGACCACGTTGAGCACGCCGGCGGGGAAGCCGGCCTCGAGCGCGAGCTCAGCGAACCGGATCGCGGTGAGCGGCGTGTACGAGGCCGGCTTGAGGATCGCGGTGTTGCCGGCGGCAAGTGCCGGGCCCATCTTCCAGCTGGCCAGCATGAGCGGGAAGTTCCAGGGCACGATCAAGCCAACGACGCCGATGGGTTCGCGCAGCGTGAAGTCGAAGCCGGGCTTGGAGACGGGAATGGTCTCGCCCATGAGCTTGTTCGCGGCGCCGCCGTAGTACTCGAGCACGTTCGCGACCGCGCCGATCTCCCAGCGAGCCGACGAGATGGGCTTGCCCATATTCTCGGTCTCGAGATGCGCGAGCTCCTCGAGGTGCGTGCGGACGAGGGTCGCGAGCCGGCCGAGCGTCTGGCCGCGGCGGGTCTGACTCCACGTGTGCCACTCGCCGTCGAACGCCCGCTGGGCGGCGGCGACTGCGCGGTCCACGTCCTCAGCCCCGCCCTTTGGGACGCTGACGATCGTGCGGCCCGTCACGGGGCTCACGACGTCGAACGTCTCGCCGTCCGCCGCGTCGACGAACTCGCCGCCGATCATCATTTTGAGCTCGGCCATGATCGCGGTACCTCGTCTGGTTCGGGCGCCACGGCCGCTTCTCCGGCCGCTGACCGGATCATACCGAGATAAGCCGGCGCCAAGTGCCGAGCGCCATAGTGGGCCCGTGAGCGACGACGTCCGGATCGGCCGCATGGTCCAGAGCATCCGCGTGTCGCGCAACCTTGCACAGGCGCAGCTCGCCGTCCGTGCCGGAGTCAGCCGCGGCACGGTTTCCGGGCTGGAGCGCGGCCTCGTCGACGGCATGACCGTGGGTACGTTGCGGGCGCTCAGTCGCGCTCTGGGAATGCCTCCGATCGTGTCGCTCGGCTGGAGGACGCCGGAGGTCGAGCGCCTCCGCGATCGTCTCCACGCGGCCATGGTCGAGCACGTTGTTTCGACGCTGGGCGTGCTCGGATGGGAGATGGCCCCCGAGCACTCGTTCAATCACTACGGCGAGCGCGGCTGGGCAGACATTCTGGCCTGGCACGCGGCCGAACGGGCGTGGCTGGTCGTCGAGACGAAGACCCGGCTTTGGGATCTGCAGGACACGCTCGGCGCTCTGGACCGAAAGCGACGCCTGCTGCCCGGCATCGCGGCTCGAGAGCTGGACTGGCGCGCCCGGGCTGTCGGCGTCCTCCTCGTTCTGCCGGAGCTGAGCACCCATCGCCATGTCGCGGAAAGGCACTCGGCGACGTTTCAGGCCGCATTGCCCGCTCGGCAGGTCGAGGTTCGGAACTGGCTCTCGAGCCCCACCCGCGACCTACGCGGTCTGTGGTTTTGCCGATTGCAAATGTGGGCGACATTGGGCAGAGGTCGTGGCGCCGCCGAGCCTCGAAGCGACGCCGAACGCTCCAGATCGAGCCGAAACCGAGCCCAAAGCAACCGAATCCGGGCGATCCTGCCCGCTCGGGCCCCGAATCCGACCCATCCCGCGCGTGACCTGCCCGCTCGGGCCCCGAATCCGACCGATCCCGCGCGCCATCGGGCCGGCAGCCTCGCCGAATGTCGCCGTGATTTGCGTTAGGAAATTCCGCGGCACGCGGTGCCCGGGGGAGCGCCCACGCCGCCTTCCCGCTCCGCGGCTGCGCACCGGGCGCCGGGGATTGGCGCTGGGGATTGCGCGGCGCCGCCCTCGCGCTCCGGCGGGGCGGCACACGGCGCCACCGCCCGCCCGGCCGTCGGCGCACTTGCTACGCGACTAGAATTCGCGGCGCATGAGCGACGACCTTCGGTCCCAGTCCAGACAGACGAGCCACTTGCTCGCGGCGGCGCCGAACTCCGCGGCACTCGCCGTGCCCGCGACCATCACTGCGACTCATGTCCGGATCTGGCTCGGCGTCGTTATCGGCGCGATCGTCGTCGGGACCACCGGCTACATGGTCATCGAGCCGGGCTGGCGGCTATTCGACGCGCTCTATATGGCGGTCAACGCACTCACGACGGTTGGGTTTCGCGAGGTCGGAACGCTCAACGACGCAGGACGGGTCTGGACGATGGCCCTGGAGTTGAGCGGTGTCGGGCTGATTTTCGGGTCTGTGGGAATCGTGGCCGAATACCTCGTGGTGGAGGCGACCAGTGGACGAAGGGAGGCGAAGCGAATGGCCGACGCGGTGGGCAAGCTCCAGGGTCACTACATCCTGTGCGGCTATGGCCGCGTCGGTTTGACCGTTGCTCGTGAACTCGTGCATTCGGGCCTCAAGGTGGTCGTCATCGACATCCTGCCCGCATCGCTCGCTAGGGCTCGCCGGGAGGGCTTCCTCGAGGTCGAGGGCGACGCCACCGAGGAAGCGACGCTTCGTGCGGCCGGCATCGAGCGGGCCCGTGGGCTGATCACCACAATCGACTCGGATGCTCACAACGTGTACGTGATCCTGTCAGCGCGGGCCATCAATCCCAAACTCTTCGTCGTCGCGCGAGCGAATTCCGCGGACTCCGAAGGACGGCTGATGCAGGCCGGCGCCGACCGCGTCGTCTCCCCCTACACGATGGCCGGTCACCGCCTGGCCGAGCTCGCCACGCGGCCACGTGTTGTCGACTTCATCGACGCGGCCCTGTCCCACGGCGAGTTGGCCTTCTCGATGGAGGAAGTTGAGGTCGTGGCCGGCAGCCCGATCGACGGCACGACCGTGGGCGCCCTACGCGACACCGGCGTCTTCGTCCTGGCTATCGTCCAGGGCGAGCGAAGCTACGAGGCGAACCCTCCGGCCGACCGCGCCCTCAAGGCAGGTGAGACCCTCGTAGTTTCGGGCAGCGTGCCACGGCTCAAGGAGCTACGCGGGATCGAGCCCAAGGGGTAGAAGGGCGCGTGCCGCGCCCCGGACCGATCACCTGGAGGGAAGCGTGATGTCGAACCCGGATCAGACCGCAGCCGCCGACGGTGCGGGCTACGGCTCGTGCCTGCGCTGCGGCGCCGAACTCGAGCCGATCGGTACCGAGGCCTTTCGAGTCGGTGGCACGTCGGGCGGCTGGGGCCTGGTCTTCGGCCAGCTGGCCGACATCGGCGAGGGCATGCTCGACCTCGAGGTCTTCGCCTGTGCGGCCTGCCGCAAAGTCGAGCTGCGCGTCCCGGCGAAGTAGGCGGCGGAGCGAATCGCGCACTCCCGGGCGGGTCTATCTCTTAGGCCGCCGCTTCGGCCGCGAACTCCGGCCGCCTGCCGGCTCACGGGCTTGCTCATGCTCGGTGCTGTGGGCCGATCCGAGGCCCTGGAACTCGGCCAGCTGGCTCCGCATCAGGGCTTCCGCCTTCGCGACGGGCATCGCCATCCCACTGCCGAGGACAAGATCGCCTCGATTGAACCGGAGCGCCAGGCGGGCGATTTGAGAGAGCGGATGCCGTTGTTTGAATTCACCCGGGTCGGATAGTTGGACTCTGAGCACCCGCGGCTGCCCTACCGGAGACCCGGGGTCGCTTATCGCCTCGACCTCGTTCCACGAGACGGCGAGGTCACCCGGGAGCAACGCGAAACCGTCCCTGGCGATTACCAGGCGAATTGGGGTTGACAGGCGCCTGGCGTCCTCCACGGCGGCTTGAACCGAATACAAGACGAGGACGATGCCACCGAGCACCTCCGCTATTCCGAGCACGGTGGCTCCGGCTTCCAGGTCGCCACGTCCGAGCAAGACGCCGAAGATGCCGAGGGGGACCAGGGCGATCCACAAGATCACTCTCAGCCTGGTCCTGCGCCGGTCGTCGTATAGGGCGGTTCCGGGCCCAAGAACAGCATGCCGGGTCGCGGACTCGATCGGCTGGTCGGAGGACGCTCCGTCTTTTCGCTTGGTCACGCCATCGGTTCGCCCATGTCGCGGACTGCGGCATGGTAACGACGCTCGTGGGCAATCAGCGCGCCGCCGATGATGCCTGCGTTGTTGCGGAAGGACGCGATCGCGATCGGCGTCTTGGCCGTCACGTACGGCAGGTAGTTGTCGGCTCGTTTCGAAGCGCCGCCGCCCAGGATGAAGAGGTCCGGCCAGAAGAGGCGTTCGAGCAGATGCAGGTAGTCGTCGAAGCCGGAGGCCCAATCCCGCCAGTTCAGGTTGAGCCGATCGCGAGCCGACTCCGCCACGCGTTCCTCGGCGTCGCGGCCCCTCATCTCGAGGTGGCCGATCTCGGTGTTCGGGACCAGGCGCCCGTCGATGAAGAGCGCGGAGCCGACGCCGGTCCCGATCGTCAGCACGATCACCAGCCCCGACTGTCCTCGGCCCGCGCCAAAGCGCATCTCGGCCATGCCTGCGACGTCTGCGTCGTTGCCGACGGCCACGGTCCGCTTCAGGACCACGGCCATCTCCCGCTCGGCGGGAAAGCCCATCCAGGCCGAATCGATGTTGGCGGCGGTCATCGTGGTGCCGTTCCGAATCGCGGCAGGAATCCCGACTCCCACGGGGAACCCGTCGGCGTCACCCGGCGCCCACGGTTCCACCAGGCGCCGAATGAGCCCGTCCATGACGGCAATCACTTCCCGTGGGACCGAAGGCTGAGGCGTCGGAACACGCAGCCGGTCGCCGACCAGCAAGCCGGTGCGGACGTCCACGACGGCGCCCTTGATGCCGCTGCCGCCGAAGTCGATGCCGATCGCGAGGTCGCTCGGCTTGGCCTCGATCGCATTGGAGTCAGTCGCCATTGGTTTCCTCAATCGAGTTCCTAAAAGTAGTTCACGCTTATGCCGCCGTCGATGACCATCGAAGCGCCGTTGGTCCAGGCCGACTCGTCGGAGGCCAGGTAGACGGCCATCGCGACCACCTCTTCGGCCTTCCCGAAGCGCCCGGTGGGGTTGCGCGCGAGCCGGAGCTTCTTGGCGGCCTCGTCCTTGAGAAGCCAGTCCATCAACAGCGGCGTTTCGACCGGTCCCGGCAGGATGGCGTTCGTTCGCACGCCCTGAGGCGCGAACTGGACTGCCAGGGAACGAGTAAGCGCCAGGACCGCGCCTTTGGAGGCAGTGTAGGCGTCCTGTGGAACGGAGCAGCCCAGGATGGCCACGAAGCTGGAGACGTTGATGATCGAGCCTGAGCCACGTTCCACCATGTGCGGGATGGCGTACTTGCAGGCGAGATAGACGCCGCGGACGTTGACGGCCATGACCTGGTCCCAGGCCTCGACCGGGGTGTCGACGACCGAATGATCGGCCTCGGGCATGATTCCGGCGTTGTTGTAGAGCACGTCGATCCGGCCGAACTTCGAGACGGCGAGATCGATCATTGCGCGGGCGTCCGGCTCCCTGGAGATGTCGACTTTGGCGGCGACGGCCTCGCCCCCGGCGGCCACGATCTGGCGGACGGTCTCGTCGGCGGCGTCGCCGTTGGTGTCGGCCACGACCACCCGCGAGCCTTCCGCCGCGAACCGCAGGGCGGCCACCCGGCCCATGCCGCTGCCAGCCCCGGTAATGACGGAGACCTTGTCGGCGAGTCGCATGCTGGCCTCTCCCTGAGCCGCTCGGTCGAGCCCGAACGCCTTGTCGGACCCGGGACGAAGCGCTGCACCGCGCCGTCCGCCGCTAGCTTACCCGTACCGAACGGAGGTCAGGTCGCACGTGCCATCGCGGGCCGTCAGGCCGCCAGGCTGGCGGCGAGCACCGCCAGACCCAGCAGGCCGATCAGCGCATTCGACCCTGTGGCCAGGCGGCGCAGGGCGCTCGGCCCCAGTCGATCGCGGAACGCCGACACGCCTGCCGCGAGTAGCAGCCACCACGCTGCGGAACCGCTGAAGACGCCGAGAACGAGTGCCGCAGCCACGGGCGTTTCATGACCGGCCAGACCCAGGCCCACGAACGCCGCGGCAAAGGAAAGGATCGTGGCGGGGTTCGCGATCGTAAGCCCCACGGTCGTGGCGTAAGCGGAGAGCAGCGAGCGAGGCGGCCGATCGGTCGCAGCTTCGGAACGTGAGACCAGCGCATGGGCCGCCAGAGCGACCAGGAAGCAGCCGCCCACGATCCCGAGCGGACGCCGCTGACCAACCAGCAGGTCGGACGCTGCGGTCAGGCCGAAGGCCGCGATCGAGGCGTAGACGGCGTCGGCCGTGGCAGCTCCCAACCCCGATGCCACGCCGACTCTCACGCCTTCGACCAGCGTCCGGCGAATACACAACAAGCCGATCGGGCCAATCGCCGCGGCAATCGCAAAACCTACGATGAGGCCGCGAGCATATGTAGCCAAGAGATCCAAGGCTTCGCTCCCGTCACGTTGAACGACGCTGGTCAAGCTTGACGCACCCGCCGGGACTTGGGTGGGCTTCCGGGTGCGGCTTATGCTGTTCGCAGCACACGCAGGGAGGAAGTCCGATGGAAAGATCGTCTGTCGTCGCGGTAGCCGGCGGTACGGGGTTCGTCGGCGGCGCCATTGCTCGCCAACTGGCGGAGCGTGGCTATCGGGTGATCGTGCTGTCCCATCGGAAGACCGCCGGCGACTCGAGCCCCACTGTCGAGTACCGGCCCGCGGATGTCACCCGGCCGGTCAGCCTCGTGACTGCCCTGGTCGGCGTGGACACGCTGGTCATCAGCCTGGCCTTCCGCAATTCACCGATAGAGGCGCCCCGCCGAGGCCAGACTTTCGAGGCCGTGGACGCAGGAGGGACGAAGGCGCTGGTGGCGGCAGCCGTCCAGGCGGGCGTGAAGCGGCTCGTATACATGTCCGGCGCCGGCGCCGCGCCCGATGCCCCGAGGCATTGGTTTCGGGCCAAATGGCACGCCGAGGAATCCGTCCGATCGAGTGGCATCGTTTTCACCATCTTCCGACCGAGTTGGGTCTACGGCCCCGGCGACAGGTCGCTGAACCGGTTCCTCGGCTTCGCGCGGTGGCTGCCGTTCATCCCGCAGATCGGCAACGGGCGCCAGGTCCTCGTCCCGGTACTGGTTTCGGACGTGGCTGCCCTGGTCGTCGACGCGCTCGAGACCCCGGCCGCGGAGAACGTGACATTCGAGGTGGGCGGCCCCGAGGCACTCACCATGGACCAGATCGTGCGAGCCGCACTGCTGGCCTCAGGGCGCCGACGGCCGATCCTGCATGCGCCCGCGATACTGATGAAGCTGGCTACGCGGCCGCTCACGCTCCTGCCGGCGCCTCCGATGACGCCGGACGGGATCGACTTCGTTGTGGCGTCGGCTCCGGTGGACACGGATTTGCTGCGGCAACGACTGCCACGCCGGCTCAGTTCGCTGGCCGAAGGGCTCGCAACCTACCTCTCCCCGCGCCACTGAGCGGAATCGGAGGGACGAGCGGGATCGGAACGCGTCGCCGAACCGATCCCGCCCGACGAGTGCCACCACCTGCCCATTTCTGCCGGCAGGTGCGTGTCGGCTATCCAGACGACGCGTCGGCCCGATCTGTTCAATCGAAATGGCCACGGCTCGTCACGGATATTCGGCGGGCGACTGGTATCAAGCGTCGGCACGTTCGAGAAGAGCCGAGAGCGATCCCCGTTGCGCGGCCCGCGCCGCGCCGGCGCGGAGTGCCGCTAGCTCTCAGCCGCGCTCGAGGTAGCGCTCGCGGTCCCAGGGATGAACCGCCGCGTCGTAGGCGTCGCGCTCGACGCGGGCCGCGTTGAGGTAGTGGTCCACCACGTCCTGGCCGAAGATCTCGACCGCGGCCTTGCTCTTCTCCAGCAGGGCGATCGACTCGTACAAGGCCCGCGGCATGCGGTCGCAGCCGGTGGCCGTGTAGCCGTTGCCCTTGAACTCGGCCGGCGGCTCGATCTTGTGCTTGATACCGTATAGCCCCGCACCGACTTCGGCGGCATAAGCGAGGTAGGCGTTCATGTCGCCACCGGGAAAGCGGTTCTCGATGTGGAGGCCCGAGCCGGAGCCCACGATCCGGAACCCGGTGGTGCGATTGTCCCGGCCCCAGACGACGTTCACCGGAGCCCAACTGGCCACGGCATAGCGCTTGTACGAGTTGATGTTTGGGGCGATGAAGAGCGCCAACTCGCGCTGCAGCGCCATCATGCCGCCCATGAACCAGCGCATGAGCTGACCCATGCCGTAGGGTTCGGCGCCCGCCTCGTAGAAGAGCGGCTTCTCACCGGCCGGATCCCACAGGCTGACGTGGAGGTGACCCGAGGAGCCGGTCCATTCCGCGTACGGCTTGGCCATGAAAGTCAGGCCGTAGCCGTTGAGCCAGGCGATCTCCTTGGCTCCGTGCTTGAAAATGACGCTCCGGTCGGCGGACTCGAGCACGTTGTCGTACCGAATGTTGACCTCGTGCTGCGAGGGAGCCGCCTCGCCCTTGCTGAACTCGATCGGCACGCGCGCCGCGGTCATCTGATTGCGGATCTGCCGATACAGCGGCTCGAGCTTGGTCGCCTGCAGCAGGTGGTAGTCCTCGTTGTAGTAGCCGACGCGGTCGAGGTCCACGTAGCCCTTCTCGTGCATGTCCTCGAACGTGTCGCGAAGCACGTAGAACTCGAATTCGGTGCCGGTCTTGACCGTGTAGCCCAGGCCGGATGCCTTCGCGACCTGCCGCTTGAGCATCGTCCGGGGCGATACCGGGATTTCCACGCCCCCGTCGTCGATCGCGTCGCATAGGACGAGCGCAGTGGAATCGAGCCAGGGCAGGACCCGCGTCGTCTCCCAGACCTCGCGACCGATCCAATCGCCGTAACCGGTCTCCCAGTTCATCAGCGCAAAGCCGTCCGGCGTGTTCATCTCCATGTCCGTGCCGAGCAGGTACGTGCAGAAATGGATGCCGTGGTCAACGACGCCGTTCAGGAACGCCTGGGCCTGGACGCGCTTGCCCATGAGCCGGCCTTGCATGTCCGTGAGGGCGACGATGACCGTGTCGATCCGGCCGTCTCGCACCATCTCGCGCAACTCCTCGAGCTGCTGATTGGCGCCGTGCTCGTCGCTCATCGGATCCTCCCTGTACTGCGCCGGAGGCCTGGCCGGCCGGGGGCGGGGCAATCGCTCCTTGCGTTGGTATTGTGGCGTGCGGGGACGGCCCCGGCCAGTGGGCGATATGGAGTTGCGCGTCTGCGCCAGGAGCTACGCCGTCGCGCCGCCCAGCTCTTCGGCTGCTTGCTCGAATTCGCGCTCGATATCGGTCAACTCCGCCTCCCCGACCTCCACGACCGGGCCCTTGAAGCGCTTGCGGGCCCATGCGAAGTAGTAGATGAGCAGGAAGCCGAGGAAGGCGATGTAGGCGAGCCAGGTGAAGGCGTTGCCCGACGTCGGCCACAGGAACAGGACGGAGATCACGGCGATCCAGGCAATGGCCACGATGGCGATGGGCTTGGAGAAACGCCCGAGCTTCCAGACGGCGTGGTCCCGCCATTCCTGCTTGCCGAAGACACCCAAGAAGATCGGCACTCCATACGCCCAGTAGAGAGCGATGGTGCTGATGGCCGTCACGATCGCGATCGCCGTGGCCCCGCCGAAGATGAATGCGGCGTTCGTCAGGAGGTAGGAGAAGACCACGATGCCGAGGATCGCGTTGGCCGGGGTGCGATATCGGTGGGAAACCTTGCGAAGCCAGCCGGATGCGGGCACGCCGTGATCGCGGCTGAAGGCGAATAGCATCCTGCCGGCCGCGGCAACGGATGCCAGGCCGCACAGACTCATGGCCACTGCGATCGCCGCACCGAGCCAGTCGCCGAGCGAGCCGAGATTGTAGGTGAGAGTCGAGAAGACGACCGCGGTGCCGCCGTAGTACTGACTGCAGAGGCCGGTCGGGCTGGCCACACAGGTTGGGCTGAACACCTGATCGAGGGGCGGCAGGTGCGTCACCAGGGCGAGCAGGACGATGTAGCCGACGACGGCCGAAACGGCGACCGAGATGAACACGCCCCAGGCGCTCGAGAGCCGCGCGCCGATCGTCTCCTCGGCCACGTGGGCCGATGCGTCATAACCCGTGTAGGTCCATTGCGCCTGCAGCAGCGAGAAGAGGAACGCGAACGGCAGCGCGTAGCCGACCGCGGGGCCCAGGCTCAGCGCTCCGCCGAAGACGGCAGCACCACCCGTTGTGTCCTGGGGCGCGATCGCGAACGGGCTCACAACGGAATGGGCCTTCCCCGAGCTGATCAGGAACAGCGCCCCAGCGATTACGACGACCGTGCCGATGTGCCACCACACCGACGCGTCGTTCAGGCGCGACACGATCCGGATGCCTGCGACGTTCAGCACGAGCTGGATCGCCAGCAGCGCCGCCATGGTCACGAGTTGGCCACTTACCAGCGTGCCCAGGAACATCGAGCCGTTCCCGTAGGCGATGTTGAAGTTGCTCAGGATCGGGGTGACGATGCCCGAGTTGACGAAGGAGGCCGCGGCAAAGTCGATGCCGGCCACGATCGCCACCTGGCCCGCGAGGTTGAACCATGCGGTCCACCAGCCCCAGTCCTTGTTCTTCATGCGGCTCGACCAGTAGTACAGGCCGCCTGCGGTCGGGTATGCCGAGGCGATCTCCGCCATCGATGCCGCGATGAGGAGAGTGAAGATCGAGACGAGAGGCCATCCGAGCGTGCTGGCAGCCGGGCCTCCCCAGGCGAGTCCGTAGTCGAACAGGATTACGGCGCCGGTGAGGATCGAAATGATGGTGAAGCTGATGGCGAAGTTCGAGAACCCACCCATCGTACGGAAGAGTTCCTGGGCATAACCCAACCGATGCAGGTCGTGAACGTCCTGCCGGATCGTTTCCTCCCGGGTCCTGGGCGTCTGTTGCTGCGTCATTCGGAGCTCCTCCTCGCGCAAGGGACCATCTCAGGGGCCCGACGGTCCAGCCGCCCGACTATACCGGCAACCCAGGTTACAAGTTCGTTAGTGTTCTTTTCGAGCCGAGATTTGCGACCCAAATGCAACACGCGCCCGCCGGAGTGAGCGGCGGCTCAGAACCCAGGCTTGGAAGCCATGAGCGTGACGATCGCTACCACCAACAGGCTGAGGAAGATCCCGCCGTTGCGCGCGCGAACTCCGAGGGCTGCCATTTCGGCGCCGAGAGTGCCCCGGGGCGGACCTCCGGCCTGCGCGGTCGCGAGTTGTGCGCCCGGTCCCGCGGTCATGACCAGATTGGCCGCAAGGGGGGACGCGCCGAACCCCGCGGCTCCTGCCCCGGCGCCGGTAGCCGCCGCTGCGGCGCCTGCGGCCGTGGCCGCACCTGCAGCCATTGCACGGGCGACTTCGAGCATCCGATCGACAGTTTGGAGTTGCACGGCGAACGCGAACACTATGGCGACTACATAGAGCGCGATGGCCGTCAACAGCCAGTGGGTTCCAAGCAGATTGATCCCCTCCGACCAGACGAGCAACGCGCCGCTGACCGGCATCGTCAAAGCCGCCGGCAGAATCATTCGGCGTTCCATCACGTCGATGAGGCGGATCGCGAATGGACCGTGCTGTGGTTCCTTCGCCGCCAGACCCGAGATCAAGGGGAACGCGAAACTGGGACCAAAGGCCACGATGGCCGTGAGGATGTGAATCGTCAGGAATACCGGTGCAAACTGGGACATACCGCTCACCTCCGGGGTTGCCGGGAGGATACGTGTTGCCACCCCGAACGGGCAGCATGCGTCGCGGCCCGCGCATCGGCCCGCGTAGCGTGCGCAACGACGGCCTTTTGGCTGCGAGCCGCCGCGGCGATAGAATCGAGAAACTCAACCACGAGCGAGGAGCCACGAATGACCGCCGCCGCCTCACCAGCCGCTTCCCCGGCTCCCCGTCCCGGGTTCCGTGTCGAGAAGGATCCGCTGGGCTACCTCGAGGTTCCCGAGTCCGCGTACTACGGCGTGCAGACGGCGCGCGGCATCCACAACTTCCCCATCTCCGGGGGGCTGCCGCACCCAGCCCTCGTGCGCGCCATCGTCCAGGTGAAGAAGGCCGCCGCCCGCGCCAACATGGCGACAGGCCGCCTGCCCAAACGGCTCGGCAACGCCATCGTCGAGGCCGCCGACGAGATCCTGGGTCCCGGTGCGACTCCCGCCGACGATCCCGACGACTTCGAGCCCACTCGCCGCGTCGACCCCATGAAGGCCGCATTCGAGGCTGCCCGGGCAGCCAAGCAGCGCGAGCTGATCGACAACTTCAGGATCGATCCGTTCCAGGCAGGGGCCGGAACGAGCCACAACATGAACGCCAACGAAGTCCTCGCGAACAGGGCCATCGAGCTGCTCCACGCCGGCGGCATCGGCTCGGGCAAACGCGGCGACTATGCGGTCGTCAGCCCCAACGACCACGTCAACATGGCCCAATCCACCAACGACGTGTTCCCGACATCGATGCGGATCGCCACACTCGACCTCATTCGCGACTTCATGCCGGCCGCAGAAGAGCTGATCGGCGCCCTCGAGCAGAAAGCCGTCGAATTCGACGATGTCATCAAGTCGGGCCGAACGCATATGCAGGATGCCGTCCCGGTCCGACTCGGCCAGGAATTCGCGGCCTACGCCCTGACTCTCCGCCGCGGCGTGGAGCAGCTCCAGGCCGCCGCGCATTCGATCGATGAGCAGAACATCGGCGCGACCGCAGTAGGAACCGGGCTCAACGCCGAACCCGAATACATTGGGCTCGTGGTCCGCAACCTCGTCGAGCAGACCGGCCACAACCTCCGCGGAGCCCAGCATCTCGTCCAATCGACCCATTCGATGCGCCCGATGCTGGAAGTCTCAGCCGCCCTGCGCGGGATCGCCGTCGATCTGGTGAAAGTGAGCGAGGACCTGCGGTTGATGTCTTCGGGTCCGATGACAGGCTTTGCCGAGATCACGTTGCCCGCGATCCAGCCGGGCAGCTCGATCATGCCGGGCAAAGTGAACCCGGTCATGGCCGAATGCCTGTCGATGGTCTGCTTCCGCGTCATCGGCAACGACACGACCGTCGCCTGGGCGGTCTCGGCCGGGCAACTCGAGCTGAACGTCATGATGCCGGTTATCGCCCACACCACGCTCGAGTCGCTCACGATCCTGACCAATATGAGCCGCGCCTTCGCCGAGTTCTGTGTGATCGGCATCGAGGCCAACCGCGAGCGCGCTCGCGACCTCATGGAGCGCTCGTCCGCGCTCTCGACCCCTCTGGCCCCGTATCTGGGCTACGCGCTGGCCGCGGACATCTCCAAGCAAGCTGTCCGCGAGGGCCGGACCATCCGTGAGATCGTCATCGAGAGGGGAATCTTCACAGCCGGCGAGCTGGACCAGCTGCTCGCCCCCCACGAACTCACCGAACCCGGCGTCGCCGGAGGCTTCCGCTTCACTCCGAAACTGCCCGAGGGATACGAACCGCCCACCGGCCCAGTCGGCGCGGGCGGCTAGCTCCGGGGCGCCTGAGGGCCCCTGAACGGCCCTGACTATCTCTCAGTACCCCACAGTACTCCTGAATACCCCACAGTACTCCTGACCAGGGTAGGCTGCCCTACCCAAACAGGTGATCTCTGGCGTGGTCCCACCCTGTGGGATCGGGTAGGCCATTGGTACTAGACGGGTTGGTATCGATGGCTACTCTTTTGTACTGGGTGGGTAGTCCCATGAACGGCATTCGAAGGTGGGAGGAGTTATTTCCATGAGATCTCACAGGCTGGCAGCGCCGAGCCTGGCACTCGTCCTGGGCGCGGTCGGCGTCATGGCGATTGGAGGCGGCGCACTCGCGGTATCCCCCAATGCACCTGCCGCGCCGGCAGTGGCCGCGGCGAACGCATGCGGCAGGGTTCCACTCGACGTCGAGATCATCCTCGACACGTCCGGCTCGATGGGCACGGACTCGAACGGCCACACCCGGCTCTTCTGGGCGCAGGATGCGGCCACACAGCTGGTGCAGCAGCTTGAGGCAAATGGAGGCGTCGGCGGGGCCAACGGGCTCCACCGTGTCGGGCTGACGACGTTCAGTGGCACCTCGGCGGCCGGAGCGCACGTCGTCGTGTCCCTGGGGGACTCCAAAGACGCCGCGACCGTGGCGTCGGACATCGGAGGCGTCACTTCGAGCAGCAACACGCCCTTTTTCGCCGGCATGACCAAGGGCGCCGGTGACTTCGCGACTGACCCGCGGACGACCGTCAACGGTCTGGAGATCCAGCACGTCATCATCTTCTTGTCAGACGGACGACCTAACTCAGATTCGGTCGAGCCCGCTGGGCAGCGTCCGAGCGCGGGTGACGTCGCCACCTTCAAGGCTGCAGCGGACACGATCTACTCCATCGCCATCGGGACCGGCGGCAGCGGCTCCAGCCAGGTCGATACCGCCCTCATGCTGTCGCTGGCCAAGCCCGCGGCCGACTACGCCAATGTCATCCAGGCGAGCGATCTGCCGGACGTCTTCGCCGCCATCTACAAGCAGATCGCCTGCACCCCAGTGGTCACCACGACCCTCACCGGCGGGGATCAGACCGGTGCCAAGATCACCGTTCCGACCGGTACATCGGTGTCCGACCAGGCTGTCCTGAGCGGCGCCGCAGGTTTCGGCGGCCACGTCACGTACACGGTGTACAGCGACGAGACGTGCAAGACGGTCGTCGCCCAAAGCGACGGACTACCCGTCTCGGACGGAGTCGCCCCCTCCTCCGGCCCGGTTGCGTTTCCGAATGCCGGAACGTTCTACTGGGAGGTCCACTACGCCCCGAATGGCAGCGGCCTCAACGCAGCTGACAGTGTCTGTGGCGACGAAGTACTGACTGTGGCCGCACCGCCTGCCACCACGGCACCGCCTGCCACCACGGCACCGCCTGCCACCACGG
>CAZRUC010000010.1:0-19485 GCA_964603175.1 uncultured Anaerolineaceae bacterium | reverse complement strand
GCGCTGAACCGAGCGTTGCGGAAGAGTCCGATGTCGACCATCGGATGCTCGAGGCGCCGTTCCCAGCCGACGAACGCAATCGCGAAGAGAACGGCGACGGTCAGGGACCCTACGATCCGCGGGTCGGACCACCCGTATCCGGGGGCCTCGATGATGCCGTATATGCCAGCAACCAGAGCCACAACCGAGATTAGCGCCCCGATCGGATCCATAGGAATTCGCGCGGGCGCTTTGGACTCGGGCACGATCGCGAGGATCGCGACAATCCCGGCCACCACGACCGGAACGTTGACGACGAACACGGATGGCCAGCCGAAGTGTTCGAGCAGGAAGCCGCCGAGGATCGGACCGGCCACGATCCCGAGGGCGGTGGTCGCGCTCCACGCCGCAATGGCCTTGGGTCGCTCGCCTTCGGAGAACACGTCGGCGATGATCGAGAGGGTTGGTGGCATTGCCAGCGCGGCACCCACGCCCATGAATGCGCGCAGGGCGATGAGCTGGTCCGCGCTGCCTGCCAGCGGCGCGAGGGCGGAGCCGAGCCCAAAGAGACCGAGGCCGATGACCAGCAGCCGCCTCCGGCCGTATCGATCGGAAAGAGCGCCCGACATCAGCAGCAAGCTCGCGAATACGAGCGTGTAGGCGTCGACCATCCACTGAAGCTGGCTCGTGTCGGCCCTGAGGTCCTTCGACAGGACCGGCAGCGCCACGATCAGAACGGTGTTGTCCATGGCGATGCCGAAGACGCCCAGGATCAGGACGGCAAGGATCAGCCATCGGCGCGGGTGGCCATGGTGCGGCGTGGTCATCGTGTGGCTCCTCAGCATTCGGTCGTTCCGTTGGTGAGGGTCGACTCGTACGCCGCTCCATCACTCGCACGGTGTTCGAGGCACATTACTAGCACAACGTTCGAGTGTCAAGTACACTGTGTCAGACGACGTACGTGGTTCGAGGTTTGGAGGTGTGGTCCAAATGGGCAGCGACGCCGAGGGCGACAAACCAGCGAGGCTGGCCTGGTGGCCGGAAGTTCGCGACCGAAGCTCGGATAGGCAGCCGTTGAGCAGGAGCCAGATAGTGGCTGCCGCGATAAAGCTCATCGACGAGGAAGGCCTCGACGGGTTCTCGATGAGGAAGCTGGGCCAGGCGTTGGGGGCCGGCACGACCTCGTTCTACTGGCACGTCAAGGACAAGGATCAGCTGATCGATCTCGTCATGGACCAGATCGCGACCGAGGTTCGGCTCGACGACGATGCCGGCCGGCCATGGCGTGAGCGTGCCGCTTACCTCGCTCGCGAATTCCACGCGATAGGCAAGCGGCACCGCAACGTCGCGGCCTTGTATGGCGCTCGAATCAGCATGGGCCCGAACACACTGCTCGCCATGGACCACCTGTTGGAGGTCCTCCGCGCCGGAGGCTTCGAGCGGGACCGTCTGACGCTGGCATTCAGCTCGCTGATGACCTATGCGTTGGGCAGTGCCGTCATGGAGAGTCGAGATCTCTCCGGTCCGGGGGCGGAGGGCAAGAGCGCCGAGGAGATGCAGGCGATGTTCGCCGAGATGCTCGCATCTCTTCCGGCCGACCAGTTCCCGAACCTCGTCCGCCTCATCGCCGAAGGAAACTCCGGCAACGTGGACGACGACGCCCAATTCGAATATGGGCTTCAGAGCATGCTCAACGGCATGGAGGCGGACCTGAATCGTTCGATCGACCGGCCGTGAGCATGCCGCCCGAGCGGTTCCCGATCCGAATCGGTCGTCGGTCGTTGCCCCTGCTGCGTCTCCTCTGGGGCGTCAAACCGGAGATTGCCTACCTCGAAATTGGCGACGGCCCAGACGGCGAATTGATCGCGCGTTTCGGCCGCGTCCGCTTCAGGACCCAATTGCGAAACGTCGAGCGCTGGCGGATAGAAGGCCCCTTCCTCTGGGTAACCGCCATTGGCGTGCGGCGGTCGCTCCGCCACGGGGACCTATCGTTCGCCGGATCCCCTCACGGCGGGTTGCGCATGGACTTCCGCGAGCCGGTTCGGTGGTGGCTATTCCGGATTCCCGCGCTGTACGTCGGCGCCGACGACCTCGACGGGCTCGCGAATGCCCTCGGCCGGCGCGGCATCCCGGGTGAAGATGCTCGCCGATAGGCGTTGAGGTGCGCGGCACACCGCTTGACGGGACGTAATCGCTGGAGGGTCGCGGAGCTACTGCGCCTCGGCAACAATCCGGAGGTGAGCAGCTCCCCCGGTTCCTGGGGTCGAGGATTCGACCCGGATCGTCTCGCCCTCCTCGAACTCAGGATGTGGAAGGCGTACTACAGGCGAGAGCCCGCGCGCCTGTTCCAGTTGCTCGTGCGTGCCAACCGCGAGCAGGCCGGCGCTTCGTGGCCCCGCGCCGTCGTTGCCGCGGGCTACCTGGCTCGGGGAGCGGCAGCCTTTGGGCGAACCGGCTGGGGCGGCGCCGGCGACGCTATGCCACGCGACGATCCGGCGTATTTGCGGGACATCGTTCGCGGCTACCGGATGCTCGGCCTGCCCGATGGCGTGGAGGCCGCCGAAGTCGCGCGCCGGGAACTCCGCTGGTGGGTGGTGCGTCGCGAAATCGGGCTGTCCGCCGGCGAGGCGGCCGGTTCGGCGATCGCCGCGCTCTACGCCGAGCTGTACGGCGTCCCGGAATCCGAGGTCGCGGAAGCCGGCCGGTTGCGCGGTCTCGCTGCAGAGGTCCGAGATCGCGGTGCGACCTCCGACCCCGACGGTCCAACGGGGCGCGGCGCGGCCTACTGGCCCGAGGTTGGGCGATTGCTCGTGGCCTCCTATCGCTCGCTCAAGGCGGCAGTGGCTCCTGCGAGCGCGGCCGGACCTACGCGCCACGCGTCAAACGAGTACGCCTTCCTGACCACGTGGCGAGTTCCGGCAACGGCCGAGGAAATCGTCGACGTCCTGGGCGACGCGGAGGCGCTTGCGCGCTGGTGGCCATCGGTATACCTGGCCGTGACGGTGGTAGAGCCCGGCGACGAACGCGGACTCGGGCGAGTCGTGGATCTGCACACGAAGGGCTGGCTGCCCTACACGTTGCGCTGGCAGTTTCGGGTTACCGAGAGCGACCCGCCGCGGGGGTTCGCCATCGAAGCGTCCGGTGACTTCGTGGGCCGCGGGGTTTGGACGCTGACACCGGAGCGGGCGGCCGGAGAGTCGGGCGGCCCACTCACCCGAGTCGAATACGACTGGCGGATCGTCGCCGAGAAAGGCTTGCTCAAGCGATTGTCGTTCCTGGCGAAGCCCGTTTTCGCGGCGAACCATCGTTGGGCGATGGCGCGCGGCGAGAAGTCGCTGAGTCTGGAACTGGCTCGACGCCACGCCGCGTCCGACCTAACCCTGCTGGCGGCGATCCCCTCCCCGCCCGGCCCGACGCTCTCGTTCCTGCTTCGCCGATGAGGCTGGGGCATCTCGGAACGAGTGGGCTTCCCGTGAGCGAGATCGGACTCGGGCTGGCTGCGATCGGGCGGCCCGGCTATATCACCCTGGGCCGGAGCCGCGATCTCGGCCCAGACCGGACCGTCGACACACTCCGCGGCCGGGCCCATGAGCTGCTGGATGCCGCGTACTCACTCGGCATCCGCTACGTCGATGCCGCACGATCGTACGGTCTGGCCGAGGAGTTCCTCGCCTCGTGGCTAGGCGGGCGCTCCTTCCCTGCCGGTCGCGTAACAGTGGGATCCAAGTGGGGCTACCGCTACACCGCCGGCTGGCGGGTGGGCGCCGAAGTCAACGAGATCAAAGACCACTCGCTTGCGAATCTCGAGCGGCAGCTGGCCGCGACGCGCGCGCTGCTGGGCGACAACCTGCGCCTCTACCAGATCCATTCGGCTACGCTCGAGAGCGGTGTTCTGGAGGACCCCGAGGTGTTACTCGAACTGCGGCGGCTTGGGCAACACGGGCTGGCCATCGGGCTGACGGTCAGTGGTCCGCACCAGGCGGACGTGATCCGGAGAGCGCTGGAGATCAGGGTCGACGGCACCTCGCCTTTCGCCACAGTTCAGGCGACCTGGAATCTCCTGGAGTGTTCCGTCGGCGTTGCTCTGGCCGAAGCGAAGGCGGCCGGCTGGGGAGTGATCGTGAAGGAGGCACTTGCCAACGGCCGGCTCGCGCCCGCGGCCGAGGGATCCGGGACGAGCCCGCTGGAGTCGCTAGCGACCAGGCTCGGGTCCACCGTGGATGCGGTCGCCATCGCGGCAGCTCTCGCTCAGCCGTGGTCGGACGTGGTGCTGTCGGGCGCGGTCACGGCGGGCCAGCTCGCGAGCAACGCCGGCGCGGCCGATGTGGCTCTCTCTCAGGATGACCTGGCCGAGCTTGCCGACCTCGTCGAGCCGCCCGAGCAGTACTGGGCCACGCGAGCTTCGCTGCCCTGGACCTGAGGCTAGCAGGGCGCCGTCGGGCAAGGCTGGCCACGTTCAGGGGTGCTGCGCGGCCTGAAGAGTGGTTCCGCATACGCCGGCCCGGGTTGCGGCCGGAGGACCGGCGCCGGCGCCGCGACAGGCTGTTCGGGGACCAGTTCGGTTTGTTCGAACGTGACGCGCATCGGCGCCTCCGGCAGGAACACGACGATCGCCAAACCGATGACAGCACCCACGACACCCACCCAGAAGGTCGATGCAAGCGCGATCGAGAAGGCGCCGTGGATCGCCCCGACGATATTGGGGATGAGCGGCGCGACGCTGTCGCGGGCCCCCGGCGGCACGCTCGCCAGGATGCGCTGGCCGAGGTCGCCCGTGCCCGTGAGGTCGATTGCGCCACCCCCCGCCGCGAACTGCTGGACCAGCGGCTTGGGAACTCCCGCGCCGAGAAGCTGAGCGGGAACCTCGGTCGCCATGCGCCCCGCGAATACCGTGCCGGCGATCGTGAGACCCACGGTGCCGCCGATCTGCTGGAAGAACGTCAGACTCGCCGTCGCGACGCCCACACGCTCGGGAGCGACGGTGTTCTGCACCACGAGGGTGAAGACGGCGAAGGAAGGCCCGATTCCCAGACCGGCCACGACCATCCACAGCCACAAGACGGGCTGAGGCGTGTCGGCGCGCAGGTTCGTCAGCAGGATGAGGCCGGCGGCGAGAAGAACGAACGAGCCGACCATAAGGACCTTGTACCGGCCCACCCGCGCCACGATCTGGCCGGACAGGATGGCGCTGAAGATCAGGGCCGCCAGCAGAGGCAGGATGTTGTAACCCGAAACGGTGGCGCTCGCCCCCTGGACCGACTGGAACCAGCGGGGCAGGAAGATCACGGCGCCGAAGAACCCGAATGCCGCCAGGAACATAGCGCCGACCGAGATGGAGAACGCTCGGGTCCGGAAGAGGCTCAACGGCACGATCGGGTCGGGCACGCGCGACTCGATCACTAGGAATAGCGCACCGAACACCAAGCCGGCGAGCATCAAACCGCCGACGGCCGGGTCCGTCCATTCGCCGGTCTGCTTGTTCGTGAGGCCAATGAGGAACAGCGCGATCGCCAGGGCGAACACGCCCGCACCCAGGAAGTCGATGTGAGTGGCCGCCTCGGGGCGCCTGATGGTGGGCAGCAGCCGCCACATGACGACCAGCGAAACCAGGCCCAGAGGCACGTTGATGAAGAAGATCCAGTGCCAGGAAATCGTGTCGGTGATGAACCCACCGATGCCGGGACCCAGCAACGACGAAAGCCCGAAGACCGCACCGAACAAGCCCAGATATTTGCCCCGCTCGGCCGGCGTGTAGAGATCCGCGACGACCGCGAGCGAGATCGGGAAGATGGCGCCGCCGCCGAGGCCCTGAAGTCCGCGGAACAGGATCAGCTGCCACATCTCCTGGCTGAGACCCGATAGGACCGAGCTGATCAGGAAAAGGCTCACCGCGAAGATGACGATGGGCCGCCGGCCGAACAGGTCGGACAATTTGCCGTAAATGGGTCCGCTGATGGTGGCCGTCAGGAGGTAGACCGTGACCACCCAGGCGTACAGGGCGTCTCCCTTGAGGTCGGTGACAATCCTGGGCAGGGCGGTTCCCACGACCGTCTGGTCTAGGGCGAACAGGAACAGGGCCAGCAGAATCGCGCCGAGAATCTCGAGACGCGCCCGAGGGCTCAAGTCGATGGTCTGAACGGTGGCGGCTGAGTCGGAGCTCATGGCGGTCCCTTCATGGGGCTTGTAGTGCAGGGTGGGCTGCTGGGCGCCGAGCGGACAGGAGTGCTAAAGCGTTCGCTGCGAAGCACCAGGCGGCAGGGGTAATTTTGCCGCACGGAGCGTCACAAATGAAGTACCGGCCCACGGAGCGGGATTGGTTGCCCTCGCGTGCTCGGCTGATGAGCCACGTTTCCGCTGTCGCGGCCGTGGCCGAAACTGTTCCAACCAGTCGCTTTCGCTGAACGTTCGGGCCGTCTATACCGTCAGGTGGACATGGCGGTCAAGGAGAACGAAATCCGACAGCTGCATCGCGCATCGGCGGTGGTCGAAATCGATCGGTCCCGTGCGTTCGCGAACTTCGTGGACCGCGACGCTCTGGATCGGGCCTATCGGTACGCAACGCTCATCCTGGGCGACGCGGCCGAGGCGGAGGACGCCACCCACGACGCCGCTCTCCGCGCCTGGCATCGATTCGGCGAGCTGCGCGACCCAACCCGTTTCGAGGCCTGGTTCGGCCGGATCCTCGTGAACGCCTGTCGCGATCGGCAGCGCGGCCGTCGGCACGAGACGCTCAGCCTGGATGATCCGAGCTTCCCTACCGAGGGCCCTTGGCTCCGGGTCGCCTCCGATCCGGCGGAAGCTTTCGGTCGGCGCCAGGCGATGGCTGCCGCGTTGCGAGCCCTCCGTCCCGATCATCTCGAGGCGGTGGTCCTGCGTTTCTACCTGGACCTGACGATCGACCAGATCGCAGAACGAACCGGAGCCCGCGCCGGCACGGTGAAATCGCGTCTCCATTACGCCCTGCGCGAGCTGCGCGGGACGCTCGACGAGGACTCGCAGAAGGAGCAACAGCAATGACTGAAGAGCGAGACCTCGACGCCGAGATACGCGCCGTGCTCGAGGGGATGGCGTCTCGGCCGGCGCCCGATCGGCTGCTGGACCGGGTGGCCGCGATTCCTGCCGTCGAGGCGACGTCCGGGGCGCTCCGGCGGTCGAGCCCTTCGCGGCCGCGGCTGGGGTTCGGCCTCGCGACTGCAGCAATCGCAGCGATCGTCATCGCCGGGGCCCTCTACTTCCGAGGCGGCATCCAGAACGCCGCCAGCGAGAGCAGCCCGCCGGCGAGTGCTTCGTCGCTTGTCGCCGCAACACCGACACAAACGCCGGGCCAGACCTCGTCCGAGGGCACGCCAACGCCTGCGCCGAGCATCGTGGCGCTGGCGCCATCGCCGTCGCCGGTTCCGTCGCCGACCTCGCCCGACGTCATCCCGGCCGACTTCCAGCCGCTGTCTGTCACGTTCGTCTCGGCCGATATGGGCTGGGTGCTAGGCAGCGCCGGCTGCGGCGCGAATACGTGCCCCTTGATCGTCCGGACTCTCGACGGGGGCCGGACATGGACTCGTATTCCGGCGCCGGACACTACGCTCGAGGCCATGAACGACCACAGCGGAGGACCTGGGGGCTTCGGCCTTCGGTTCGCTAACCAGCTCGATGGCTGGGCTTTCGGTCACGTGCTGTGGGATACCCACGACGGCGGCCTTACATGGAAGCAAGTCGCGATCCCAGGCCTCCCTGGCGGGTCCCTCGTTGCCCTCGAAGCTGCCGCCGGGAACGTCCAGGTGACGGGCTTCGCCGAAGCAGGGGGGTTCCGGATGGCGACAAGCCCGGTTTCGTCGGACGCCTGGCGACTTTCGACGGTCACCGTTCCTGCGGGCGCCGGTCCGGTCCCCCAGCCCGAGCTGGTGCTGCAGGGCAAGACCGGCTGGGTGCTCGAGAACGACCGGGTCGTGACCGGCGGGGCGCGGCTCGTCAATGGGACGTGGCAGGCCTGGCAGCCTCCATGCCTGGATGTGCTCGGGCCCGCGATGTTGGCCGCGGCAAACGCTCAAGACGTGACCGCTGTTTGCGACGTAGGCCTGTGGGGCACGCCGCAAGGGGACCATCTGTACCGCTCGTCGAACGGCGGTCAGACCTTCGTCGAAACCGGTCCTCGGATGCCCCTGGACGGAGTCGTGTCGATCGCGGCGCCGTCGTCGTCGACGATCGTGGTTGCCGGGTACGGACCGAATGCCGCCGGTGCCGAGGTCGTGGCCTCCACCGATGGCGGCCTGACGTGGACGGTCGCCCTCAGTCCAGGCCAGCTCGGGACGTCCTCCGTGAGCTACCTCGGCTTCACGACGGCGACCCAGGGCGTGCTGATCACCTCTAACGGTGGCGGCTACAGCCCTGAGCTGACGCAGCTGCTCATGACCCGCGACGGCGGGCGCACCTGGACGCCCGTCAAGTTCTGACGCGGCAACCCGGCTCTCGGTCCTAGACTTCGGGGAGCGGCTGGAGGCCGGCCCCGAACACAACGGCAGGTAGCAGCATGGAACTCGACGGCGCGGTCGTCATCGTCACGGGGGCTTCGTCGGGCATCGGTGCGGCGACCGCCCGACTTGCCGCCGGACGCGGCGCAAAGGTGGTGTTGGCGGCGCGCCGGCGGGATCGCATCAAGAGCCTGGCGGACGAAATGCCCGACGCGCTCGCGGTCCTCACGGATCTGCGCGACCCGGCGCAGATCGTCCGGCTCGTGGACGCGACCCTGGATCGCTTCGGACGCGTGGACGTGCTCGTCAACAACGCCGGCCAGGGCCTCCACGTTCCTCTCGAGCAGGTCCGGCTCGACGACCTGCGGGCCGTCACCGAGCTCAACGTCTACGCGCCGCTGCTGGCGATGCAGGCCGTCATCCCGCCGATGCGCAGGCAGGGCGGCGGTGCCATCGTGAATGTCAGCTCGATGACGTCCCGCATGGTTCTCCCGGGCGTCGGCGGATATTCGGCCACCAAGTCGGCCCTCAACATGCTCTCGCAGGTCGCCCGCCGAGAGCTCGCGGCCGATGGCATCGTCGTCTCGATCGTGTACCCGTCGGTGACGGCCACGGAGTTCCACCAGTCGCTGGCCGCTGGCGGTCGGGTCGGCGGAGGATCGTGGACTCCGAAGCCTCACTCGGCGGAGTCGGTGGCTGAGGCAATCCTCGGCGCGATCCAATCCGGTGACGAGGAGATCCTGCTGACACAGAGCTGGGATCAGGGGACACGGGATCTCCGCGACCCCTGACAACGCAACGGAGCGCCGAACGGCCACTCTCACCCGAGATCCAGGGCTGTGCGCCCCTCGGGCCGGCACGCTCGGTTTCAGGCAAGACTCAGCCTAATTTGTGAACCTGTCCGCAGAATCCCCAGGCGGACGGCGAAACGGACGATCAGGTCGTAACACCATTGCCCGAAGGGCCGGGCTCCCCAACGGGACGGCCTTGGACACGGCTGTTCGGCCGCATCCGGCGCCGAGTTCGTTCGGCGGCGCCATTCGCGGCGACTGCGTTGGCCGTGTTCCTCGCTGTCGAGTTCTACGGCGCCGCCAACCCCGGACCGCGGCCGCTGACCCAGCAGGACGTCGCCACGAGCGTGGCGCACGCACTCGCCTCCGTGACTCCGGCCCCCGCCCTATCGCAGACTGCGTACCAGGCCGTCCAGCCTTCCCTCGTCTTGATCGAGACCCAGACGGCGAGCGGCTCTCCCGCGCCCAGCGCCAGCGGCCAGGGGGCGAGCGCTCCCGCCGCCGACGGGTCTCTCGGAAGCGGCGTGGTCGTAGATGCCAACGGCGACATCCTGACGGCGCTCCACGTCGTCGCAAACGCCACCTCGATCATGGTCACGTTCGCCGACGGCACGCGTTCGCCGGCACAGGTCCAGACCACGCAACCGCAGAACGACATTGCCGTCCTGCGCGCCAGCCAGCCCCCCGCCAATCTCCAGCCCGCAGTCCTCGGCAATCCCCGGAGCGTTCAGGTTGGCAGCGAAGTCTTCGCCATGGGTAATCCGTTCGCGCTGTCCGACTCGATCAGCGCCGGCGTCGTATCCGGGCTGAACCGATCCTTCCAGCTCCCCAACAACGGCCCGCTGCTTCAGGGTCTGATCCAGATCGATGCGGCGGTCAACCCCGGCAACTCGGGCGGACCTCTCGTCAACCGAGACGGCCAGGTCATCGGCATCGTTTCCGGTCTCATCAATCCCACGAGCCAGGACGTGTTCATCGGCATCGGGCTTGCAGTTCCGATCGACGTCGCAGGCGGCGCGGCGGGTTTGCCGCTCGACTAGCCTCGACAGGCAGGAGGTTCATCCAGTGCACGAACCAGCAGTTACGGAGCCCACGGCGCCGATGGAGCGCCTCCTGTACGAGGTCAAGAAGGTCATCGTCGGCCAGGACCACCTCCTGGAGCGGCTGGCGGTGGCGCTGCTTGCTCGGGGCCACCTGCTGGTCGAAGGCGTGCCGGGGTTGGCCAAGACCATGGCCATCAAGACGCTCGCGGAAGCGACCGGCGGCGAGTTCAAGCGGATCCAATTCACGCCCGATCTCGTTCCGGCCGATCTGATCGGAACGCGCATCTATAACCAGAAGACGGGCGAGTTCAACACGTCCCTCGGGCCGGTCTTCACGAACCTCCTGCTCGCCGACGAGATCAACCGCGCGCCGGCCAAGGTCCAGAGCGCGCTGCTCGAAGTGATGCAGGAGCGGCAGGTGACGATCGGTCGCGAGACCCACAAGGTGCCCGACCCGTTCCTCGTGCTGGCCACCCAGAACCCGATCGAGACGGAGGGAACCTACGCGCTGCCCGAGGCCCAGGTCGACCGCTTCATGCTCAAGGTGCTCGTCGACTACCCGAGCGCCAACGAGGAGTTCGTCATCGTCGAGCGCATGACCGGGCACCTGGATCCCGTCCAGGAAGTGCTTTCGACCAGGAGCCTTCTCGAGTTGCAGCAGGACGCCGACCGCGTCTACGTCGACCCGGCCCTCATGGAATACGCCGTCCGCCTGTCGACGGCCACGCGCGCGCCGAGAGCCCATGGCATGCCCGATTTAGAGCGCTACATCACCTACGGCGCCAGCCCGCGCGCATCGATCAACCTCATCCTTACGGCTCGGGCGCTGGCCTTCGTCCGCGGCCGGAACTACGCGCTTCCCCAGGATGTGCTCGACATGGCGCGCGACGTGATGCGCCACCGCCTGGTGCTGTCGTTCGAGGCGCTCTCGGACAACGTGACCGCCGACGACGTGCTGACCACGATACTGAAGCGGGTCCCGGTGCCGGTTGTCCCGCTCCGGCGACGCGCGGAAGTCAGCAGCCGTGGTTGATACCGTAGCCTGGACAGGCCCGCTCGACCTCGAGGACGAGGCGCGCCCGGCGCCACTTTCGGCGCTCGGGAGGTCCGCGTCCGCCCCGGAGAAGATCCTCCAGCGCCTCGAGTGGAAGGTGATCCGCCGCCTCGACGGCGTCCTGCAGGGCGACTACCGGAGCCTGTTCCGCGGCAACGGCGTCGATCTCGTGGACATTCGCGAATATCAGCCCGGCGACGACGTGCGAGCGATCGATTGGAACGTCACTGCGCGAATGGACACGCCGTACGTGCGCGAATACGTCGAGGACCGCGAAATCACGGCCTGGTTCCTGCTGGACCTCAGCCCGTCGGTCGATTTCGGAAGCGTGGAAACCGAACGGGTCAAGCGAACCGTTCTGATCGACTTCGTGGCGACGCTGGCCAGGCTGCTGACCAGGCGCGGGAATCGCGTCGGGGCAATGTTCTACGGCAGCGCCATCGACCAGACCGTGCCGGCCCTTGGCGGCCGCGATCAGGTTCTCCGGCTGATCGATTTGCTGCTCCGCTATCCGAGCCCCCAGAAGGCGCCGTTCACGGACCTCTCGCCCCTGCTCGATGCCGGGCAGCGCGCGATCAAGCGCCGCTCGCTCGTCTTCATCGTCTCGGACTTCATAAGCGTTCCCGGGTGGGAACGTTCGCTCAGCCTGCTCAACCGGCGCAACGAAGTGGTCGCGGTCCGGCTGATCGACCCGCGTGAGATCGAGCTGCCCGACGTAGGAGCGCTGATCATGGAGGACGCCGAGACGGGCGAGCAGCTCTACGTCGACACCCATAACGCCGGGTTCCGGCGCCGCTTCCAGGATGCCGCCGAACGTCGCGAGGCGGAGATGTCCGGCGCGTTCAGACGATCGGGCGTGGAGGCGCTGTCGCTGTCGACTGAAGACGACCTCGTCCGGTCGATCGTGCGCATGGCCACGATCCGCCGCGGGCGCCGGCGCTAGCCATGTCGTTCATCTGGCCGTCCTTGCTGTTTTCGCTGGCGCTGATCCCGGCAGGGATGCTGCTTTACCGATTCCTCGACAGGCGCCGCCGACGCCGGCTCTCGACCTACGGCGGCCCCGCGCTCGCTCAGAGGACCGCGGGTCGGGCTCGCGTGCGCGATCGGATCCCGGGGGTGTTGTTGCTGTGCGGCCTTGTCGTGCTCTCGGTGGCGCTGGCCCGACCTCAGGCCGTGGTAGCGCTGCCGCAGGAACAGGGGATGGTGGTCCTGGCGTTCGACGTGTCGGCGAGCATGGCCGCCACGGACCTCCAGCCGACGCGGATGGAAGCGGCCAAGGCGGCGGCGAAGGACTTCGTCGCCCGCGAGCCGTCCGGAGTCACGATCGGCGTCGTGGCGTTCAGCGATTCGGGCGTGTCGGTTCAGACGCCCACCGCCGATCAGTCCACCGTGATCTCCGCGATCGATCGGCTGACACCGCAACGCGGGACTTCGCTGGCCCAGGGCATCATCGATTCACTCAAGGTCATCGCCGTGGCCGAGGCCGGTCCCTATGCCAACAACTACTACACCAACCCTTCGGCCGGCGCATCTCCGACGCCGTCGCCTACTCCCGTGCCGGCCGGAACCCACGCGCCGGCATCGATCGTTCTGCTCAGCGACGGCGAGAACAACGAGTCTCCGGATCCGATCGCGGCGGCGCAAACCGCGGCCGACCAGGGGGTGCGGATCTACACCATCGGCGTCGGCAGCGCGGCCGGCACGACCGTGACCGTTAGTGGCTTCCAGGAACACACCCAACTCGACCAGGCGACGCTGGAGTCGATCGCCCAAACAACCGGCGGGACGTATTTCGCCGCCACCGACACAGCTCAACTCCACACGGTCTACGACAACCTCGACACGGCGGTCGTGATCCAGCCCCAGATGACCGAGATCACGTCGATCTTCGCGGGCGTGAGCCTGGCGCTGCTCATCGGAGGGGCCATGACCTCGCTCCTGTGGCTGGGGCGATTGCCATGAGCGGGCGGCACTAGATGGACTTCCTCTGGTCGGACTTCCTGGTGGCTCTGCTCCTATTGCCGGTGATCGCGGCCGTCTACGTCCTGGGGCTCCGAAGGCGGCGTCCGGCGGGGGTCCGCTATTCGAGTCTCGCTCTCGTCCGTGAAGCGGCACCGGGGTCGTCCCGCTTCCGGCGCCACCTGCCTGTCGTCCTGCTTCTCGCTGCCTTCGGGGGCCTGGTCGTGGCTCTGGCTCGACCGGTCGTCGTCCTGAGCGTCCCGACGAACCAGACCACGATCATCCTCTCGATCGACGTCTCCGGCAGCATGTGCTCGACCGACATCCCGCCCAGCCGCCTGGAAGCCGCGGAAGCGGCCGCGGAAGCGTTCGTCAACAGCCAGGCCGCCGGCACGCGATTTGGGATCGTGGCGTTCAGCGGCTTCGCCGAAGTAGTCCAGGCGCCCACCAACGACAAGACCGTCCTGCTCGCCGCCCTCCAGAGCCTGGCCACGGGACGGCGGACGGCCATCGGCGAGGGCATCCTGGCCTCGATCGACGCCATCTCGGAAATCGACCCGTCGGTCGCCAAGAGCCAAAACGACACCTCGACCGGCACGCCGCCGACGCCGGTGCCACAGGGTGACTACGCTCCCGACATCGTCGTCCTGCTGACCGACGGCGTGAACAACACCGGGACCGCGCCTCTCGCTGCAGCCCAGCAGGCCGCCGATCGTGGCGTCAGGGTCTACACCATCGGCTTCGGCACGGCGAACGGCGGGGCCCTCAGCCCGACTTGCGCGCCGCAATTCCAGGGCCGTGAGCCAAACGGAGGGGCGGGTGGCTTTGGCGGCGGCGGGTTCGGCGGAGGCGGCGGCGGAGCGGGCGGCGGCGGCAACTTCCCGAGAGGGATCGACGAGTCGACGCTGAGGCAGATCGCCGACATGACCGGCGCCAAGTACTACCCGGCCGAGAGCGCGGACCAGCTCGGCGGCGTCTTCCAGAGCCTCCCCACCAACCTGATCACAAAGCACGAGGCTACCGAGGTCAGCGTCGTATTCGTCGGTCTGGGCGCGCTGCTCGCGGCCCTAGCGATCCTGCTCGGCAAGGCTTGGCGACCGCTGCCCTGAGGCGTCGTGCTATCGGCCGGCCGCAGCCGCGTTCCACGATGCGTACCTCGGCGGCCATTCGTCGGCATCGTTCCGGAGCCCGAGAACCGCCGCCTCGATGTCAAACGCAAATAGCTTGTAGCTGTCGTCGACTTCGAAATACCACTCCGAGGCGACGTGGTCGCGAACATCCTGCGCTTCAACCAGCCGCGCCCGACCACGCACGGAGAACTCGCTGGGGACAGCCGCATCCTGGTGGCTATGCAGCGCGAAGCGCCCATCCTGCTCGAGGTCGGTTCTCTTGGCCGACTTCAGGATGAAGGCGTACAGCGCGCCGTCGACCACCCGGATCCAGATGGGATGGATTCGAGGCGGGTCGTCGCCCCGAACGGTCGCAAGAAGCGCCTCGTCGATGTCGCCTCGATGGAACAGGCGCGCGCCCTCGCCCGCCAGGTCGGGGGCGGCTGCTTCGAAGTCTGCCCAGGTCGTCATGTCCACCTCCAGCGGGATCGAGGGTTCAGCCACCGGCCGCGACTCCGCGAGCCAGCAACTCGTCGTAGCGTGCCGGATCTACGTTTCCGCCGCTGAGGATCGCCACCACCAGCCCGGCGGCCGGCAGCTCGGCCTCGTGGAACAACCAGGCGGCGAGGGTCGTGGCTCCGGATGGCTCGAGCACCAGCCGCGCCTCCCGCGACGCTCGGACCATGGCCCTGGCGATCTCGTCTTCCGCGACCGTCACGATTCCATCCAGGTAGCGGGAGAGCAGCGCAAAGGGAATGCGCCCGAGGTGCGTCGTCCGCTGGCCGTCGGCGATCGTCTGGCCGACCATGTCCGCCGGCCAGGTCACGATCCGGCCCTGGGCGAGTGAATCGCGGGCATCGGCGGCGAGATCCGGTTCCACGCCCAGGACGACGGCATCGGGCCGGAGAGATTTCACGGCTACGGCCACGCCGCTCGCAATTCCGCCTCCGCCGACAGGCACCAGCACGGTGAATGGCCCCGCTTTGGCGCCGCTCGCGCCGCGCGCGTCGATCGCGGCCACTTGTTCGACGATCTCGAGCCCGATCGTGCCCTGCCCCGTGATGGTCGCAGCGTCGTCGTATGGCGCGACCAGCGACAGACCCTCGACCCTCGCCAGCTCGTCGGCCCGCTGGGCACGCTCCTCGCTGGACGGGCCTACGAACACGATTTCCGCACCGTCCGCCCTCACGCGCTCGACCTTGATCGAGGGAGCGTTCGAAGGCATCACGATCACGGCGCGTACTCCGAGAAGACGCGCGGCGCGGGCAACGCCCTGGCCGTGGTTGCCGCTGGAGTGCGCCACCACCCCGGCAGCACGACGCTCGGCCGACAAAGTGGCGATGTTGTAGTAGGCGCCGCGCAGCTTGAACGCGCCGATCGGCTGGAGCGACTCCGGCTTCAGCCAGGCTCGGGTTCGCCCAAGCGGATCGCTTTCTTCGGGCCGGCCGAAGGGCAGCAAGGGGGTGAGCACCACCACGCCTCGGATTACTTCGGCGGCCGCGCGGATCCCTGCCAGCGTAACGAGGGCCGGTTCAGCCGGCGGGCTCGGTTCTCGCAAATTCATGTCCATGCGACTATAAGTCCATGCCCTTGATTCTCGTGACCGGCGCGACCGGCCTTACCGGGACGGAAGTGGTGCGCCGGCTCTCGGCGCGAGGCGCGCAGGTTCGCGCGCTGGTTCGCAACGCCGAAGGTTCGAACGCCGCCAAGGCGGCCGAGCTTTCTCGGCTCCCTGGGGTCGAAGTGGCAGAGGGCGACATGGCCAGGCCCGAGAGCCTCATCGCGGCCCTGCGCGGCGTCGACCGAGCGATGCTGATCTCCTCATCGGATGCGGCCATGCGCGACGTCCAATACAACTTCATCGACGCGGCCGCGTCGGCCGGGGTTCGCCACGTCGTCAAGCAGTCCGGGATCATGCCCGAAATCGACTCGCCATTCCGGTTCGCCCGAATGCACGGCGAGATCGAGCGGCACCTGGAGCAATCCGGCATGGCCTTCACGCACCTGCGCGCCGGCGAGTTCATGCACTCCTACTTCCGCCAGGTGCCCTCGATCGTCAAAGCTGGGGCGCTGTTTCTGCCGATGGCCGACGCCCGGATCGCCTCGATCGATGTCGGCGACATCGCCGATGTGGCGGCCGACGTGTTGACCGGCTCCGGACACGAGGGACTGATCTACTCCATCACGGGCCCCGAGGCTCTCACCATGGCTGAGGTCGCGGCCAAGCTCTCTGCCGCGACGGGAATGCCCATTCGCTACGTCGACGTGAGTCCCGAGGACTTTAGATCGGCCCGGCTTGCTGCGGGGGCGCCGCCGTACCTCGTGGAGGGGCTGGTCGAGCTATTCGCGGAGCGGCGCAAGGGCAAAGAAGCGACGGTCTGGCCAACGATGGAGAACGTCTTCGGCCGCCGGCCGACTTCGTTCGACGAGTTCGCTGGACGCCATGCCGCGGTCTTCCGGGGCGAGCTCCCATCTCCCAGAGTCTGACCGAGCCGCTCCGGTCCGGCTCCCATTTCGACAGGTGGCACAAAGCGCCGCAGATGTGATTCGAGCCACCGTCGGTGCAAGAATGCCGTCCCGCAAAGCACGCCCTGAAGGAGACCAGCGATGGTGGATGCCGTTGCAGCAGTGATCAATAAGCCGGCATGGGTTGACCTCTCGAGCTCCGACCCAGAGGCCTCCCGCGAGTTCTACTCGAAGCTGTTTGGGTGGCAGGTCGAGGTCAATCCCGACCCGCAATATGGCGGCTATGCCCTGGCCAAGGTCGATGGCAAGGATGTCGCCGGCATCGGG
This sequence comes from uncultured Anaerolineaceae bacterium, assembly GCA_964603175.1. Classification (GTDB taxonomy): domain Bacteria; phylum Chloroflexota; class Limnocylindria; order Limnocylindrales; family CSP1-4; genus Fen-1039. The sequence goes on along the minus strand of CAZRUC010000010.1, from coordinate 2,292 downwards.
CCCAAGATGATGCCCGAGGCCCCGACGGCCTGGATGGTCTACATCGGCACGGACGATGCCGACGCACTGTCGGCGAAGGTGCAGGCGGCGGGCGGCACCGTCATCGCGCCGCCCATGGACGTGGCCGATCAAGGCCGGATCGCGGTCTACCAGGATCCATCCGGTGCCTTCATCTCGGCCTGGCAGCCGAAGGCGATGGGCGGTTTCGGGGCCAGCGGCGCGAACACGTTCGGTTGGGCCGAGCTGAACGCACGCGGCATCGACAAGGCCATCCCGTTCTATGCCGCCGCCTTCGGCTGGGCATCGAAAACCGACGAAATGGGGGCAGGCCAGCCGGCGTACACAGAGTTCCTGCTCGGCGGCGGTCGGATTGCCGGCGGGACGGAGATGAACCCCATGGTCCCGGCCCAGGTCCCGAGCTACTGGATGGTCTACTTCAACGTCGACGACGTGGACGGATCGTCCCGGAAGGCAATCGAGGCCGGAGCCCAGGAAATGCTCGCCCCCATGGACTTCCCGGGCGGCCGTTTCGCGATCCTCTCAGATCCCCAGGGAGCGACATTCGGCCTGCTGAAGACGGCGGAGCGGTAGTCGGCCGAAAGGCCCGACCGAGCGCCGAACCCGGGGCGCGGCGGAACTCCGACGCGCAAGAACCGACGCTCGCAGAGCGCCCGGCCCCTACCAGGTGGCCGGGCGCTTTTCTGTGTGCCCCGCTGAGGTACGGGCCGGTGGTCGCCCACAGCACTTCGGCGGCCCGGAGAGACAGGGGAGATACGGCCCCCAGAGTCGGGAAGAGCGGCCCGCAGTAGGGCCGACCCGGTTTCGTACCATCTCGTAGACCGTCCGTCAGATCGCGGCGACTGAACGCGACCTGCTTCCTGTTTGGAGAGAGGGCACATGCCCGTCCTGCACGCCAAGCCACCCGCCCCCAGCGACGACAAGCGCTGGAAGATCGTCGAGACGCGGATGCGTCGCATCGGCGATCGACCGGCAGCCCTGATCGAGGCCCTCCACGCCGCCCAGGAGGCCTTCGGGTACATCGACAACGACGCGCTCCACTATGTGGGCGACACGCTCGGGGTACCCCATTCGCGGGTCTACGGCGTCGCCACTTTCTACTCCTACTTCACGCTGAAGCCCGAGGGCGAGCACACCTGCGTCGTGTGCACGGGCACCGCCTGCTACATCAACGGGGCCAAGGACATCCTTTCGGGCCTCGAGACTGGGCTCCACGTCAAGCCGAAGCACACCACCGCCGACGGCAAGATCTCAATCCTGACTGCACGCTGCCTCGGCGCCTGCAGCCTGGCGCCGGCCGTCGTCGTGGATGGCGAGGTCAAGGGCAAAGTCAATGCCACCGACCTCGTCGCCCATCTGGAGGCACTGTGAGCGAGCTGCCTGTCGCCGCACGACCCAACCAACGCCGCGTGAATAGCGGAGAACCTGCCACCGGACAGCGGCGCGCGTCTGCCTACGTGTGCGAGGCCGCGAGCTGCATGTCGGCTCAGGCCCACGACATCACCCTCCGGCTCGGCGAGAGCGTGGCAGCCGCCGGCCTTACCGACGTGACCGTCAAGCGTGTGGGTTGCCTCGGCCTCTGCGCCGCGGGCCCGCTGGTCGAGATCGCCGAGACGGGCGAGCTGTTCTCCCACGTCACTCCCGACAACGTCGGGGGCATCGTGAAGGCGTTGAAGTCCGTCAAGCCGACCGACACACGCCAGCCGCAGGGACCCTTCTTCGAGAAGCAGCTTCGCGTCGCCACCGAGAACCTCGGCCGAATCGACCCGGAGAACCTCGACGACTACATCGAGCGGGGAGGCTACGAGGCGCTCAAACAGGTTCTGGCCGACATGACCTCGACCGAGGTGCGCGAGGTGATCACCGCCAGCGGCCTGCGCGGCCGCGGAGGCGCCGGTTACCCCGTGGGCCTGAAGTGGACGACCGTCGCCAAGGCTCAGGGCCCGCAGAAGTACGTGGTCTGCAACGCAGACGAGGGCGACCCGGGCGCGTTCATGGACCGCAGCGTCCTCGAGAGCGACCCGTTCCGCGTCCTGGAAGGCATGGCCATCGCAGCCTTCGCCGTCCACGCCACCGAGGGCTACATCTACTGCCGAGCGGAGTATCCGCTGGCGGTTTCGCGGCTCCGGACGGCAATCCGATTGGCCCAGCGCGCCGGGTACCTGGGCAGCGGCATCGGGGATACCGCTTTCAACTTCGACGTCCAGATCCGGCTCGGAGCCGGCGCCTTCGTGTGCGGCGAGGAAACCGCCCTGATCGCGTCGATCGAGGGCC
>CAZRUC010000009.1:17110-19524 GCA_964603175.1 uncultured Anaerolineaceae bacterium | reverse complement strand
ACGCCGAAGTCCTGCATGACCATGAGCTGGCGCTCGGTGTTGCCGCCGCTGATCGGGATGACCGTGGCGCCGAGTGCCTCGGCGCCGTAGTGCGCCCCGAGGCCGCCGGTGAACAGGCCGTAGCCGTAGGCGTTCTGGACGACGTCGCCGCGGTGGAGCCCGCACGCGGCAAAGGATCGGACCATCACCTCGGACCAAACGTCCAGGTCAGCCTGGGTGTAGGCCACGACGATCGGCTTGCCCGTCGTACCCGACGAGGCATGGAGCCGGACGATCTCCTCCATGGGGCTCGCGAAGAGGCCGAATGGATACGTGTCTCGGAGATCCGCCTTGACGGTGAACGGCAGCTTTGCGATGTCGCCGAGGTTTTCGATTGAAGCCGGCGTCAGATCGCGTTCCTCCAGCCGCGCCCGGAAGAGCGCCACGCGGTCGTATGCGCGGCCGACGACCGACTGCAGCCTCTGGAGCTGGACCGCCCTCAGCTGCTCGCGCGGCAGGTAGTCGGGGGCGCTGACGGGGAGGAAACCACCCGGGGGATCATTCCATGCGCTCACTACGACCTCCTGGTGACGGCTCCAGACATGCGGCCTCGGCCCAAGTGCGGCGGCCTGCGACGGGCGGCCTGCGACGGGCGGCCTCCGGCTGTCTGATTGTGCCGGTTACGGCGCCTGTTTTTCGGCCGGATTCGAAGTCCCGGCCGGCCTTCCAATCACGTGTTGCACTCCACCACCCGACGTGCTAGCCTGACACCTGTAAGCACAATCTTACATATGAAAGGAGTGCATACGAAAGATCCACCGACGGGCGACGAACTGGTCGCAATGCTGGCTGCGCTGGCTAACCCCACACGGCTGCTTATTGTCGCGGTGCTCGCGGGCGGTCGGGACTATGTCAGCCATCTCGCTCGCGAGATCGGGATAAGCCGTCCCCTCCTCCACATGCATCTTCGGAGGCTGGAGGAAGCCGGCCTAATCGTCGGCAGCCTCGAACTCTCCGACGACGGCAAGGCGATGAAGTTCTTCGAAGTCGCCGACTTCGACCTCCACCTGACCGCCCCGGCACTGGTCGTGGCGGCCCGGACCCTCAGCAAATCGGACCCGGAAAAGGGCCCACGAACGTAGGAGTAACAATCGATGGAAAACTGGACCTGGCCACAGGTGATCCTCATCCTCGGCCTGGCGCTGGTGGCCTTCATGATCTTCATCGGGGTCATCTCGACGGTTGTCGACTACCGGAAAGTGAAGATCGGGAGCGACCAAGTGGAAGACCTGCGGAAGCTCGTGGCGCGCTACGAGCAGCTTGCCGAGAAGACGCTGGACGCCCAACAGCGGACCGCCGCGGACGTCTCGGAGCTCCGCTCGCGAGCGGCCTCGATCGAGCAGATCCTCCGGACAGTGGAATAGGAGGGATCGGTCACGTGAAGAACATGAGGGTCGCGCTACCCGCGCTGTGGGTATTCATGGTTCTCAACTACTTGTACTGCGATGTCGTATCGCTCTTCGACCCGGTTGCCGCCAGGGACGTCGTGGCCGGGCACGCGGCGGGCGGCTCCATCCAGATCACGCCGGAGTTCCTCCTCGCGTCGGGCGTGCTCATGGAGATCCCGATTGCGATGACCCTGCTGTCACGAGTCCTTGGGCACAGTGCGAGCCGCTGGGCCAATGTCGTGGCCGCAGCATTCATGGCCGTGGTCCAGGTCGGCTCTCTGGGCGTCGGGACGCCGGCGGCCTACTACCTGTTCTTCAGCGCGATCGAGATCGGGACACTCGCGCTGATCGCCGGTCTGGCGCTGAGGTGGGTAGAGACGAACCCGGGTCCCCAGGTGCGTACTGCCGCGGCCGAGACTGCCGCCGCCTAGGCTACGTCGTGGTCGGCCGCGAGGGACCGCCCCAGCTCGAAGGCGCGTTCGTTGACGGCGTGGAGCCTCTCCGGCAGCGCCGCCCGAACCGCGGCCAGGAGCGTCTCGGCAGGGATGTCGAGGTACTCGCTCAGGGCGCCGAGCAGCGCCACGTTGAGGCTCCGCTTGTTAGGCAGGGCCGACTCGGGAACGAGGTCCGGCGGCAGCAGGACACCGCCGGGCCGGAGAAGGGGCCGCGCCACCTCGACTTCGGAGGCGGCAAGAACCACGAGGAAATCGGCCTCGCCGCGCGGCACCATCGGCGAGAGCACCCTCGCCCCGAAACGGACGTCGGAAGTCACCGAGCCACCGCGCTGGCTCATGCCGTGGACCTCGGCCTTCTTCACGTCGAAGCCGGCACGCAGCGCTGCGTCGGCGAGGATGTCGGAGGCCTTGATGACGCCCTGGCCGCCGAGGCCCGCGAGCACGACGTTGGTCACTCCGGCGACGTGGTCGTCGCCCCCGGCGACGTGGTCGTCGCCCCCGGCGACGTGGTCGTCGCCCCCGGCGACGTGGT
>CAZRUC010000009.1:15884-17010 GCA_964603175.1 uncultured Anaerolineaceae bacterium | reverse complement strand
CCGGCGACGTGGTCGTCGCCCCCGGCGACGTGGTCGTCGCCCCCGGCGACGTGGTCGTCGCCCCCCGCCCCTCTGTCGCTCATTGCGCCTCCAGAGGCAGGTCGAAGGCCGCCTGCGGCGCAGCCTGGGCTCGGAAGTCGGCTGCCTGCTGCTCCCACTTTCGGATGTCGGCTGCGGCGAGGACGCACGGCCGGCGGGCGACTATGACTGAAAGCTCTGGCGCAGCCAGGCGTTCGAGAAGCAGCCGCTCGAAACCTTCGGGGTCGGCGTACGGGTCGATGACCGTGACGCTGCCGATGCCAACGGCGCGGGCCACGTCTTCGATCGAGAGCTTGTTGGTCGGGAGGTGATCGAGTGTCCGACCCGTGCCGGCGTGCTCCTGCTGGCCGGTCATGGCCGTTGTGCCGTTGTCGAGGATCAGGACGACGTGGCCTGTAGCCGGCGGGTTGTAGGCCATCTCGACGAGCCCGGAAATGCCGGAGTGCACGAACGTCGAGTCGCCGATGACCGAGACCACACGGCGAGCTTCGTCAGGCGGAAGGACGTGGCGAAGGCCCAGGCCCACGCCGATCGAGGCGCCCATTGCCACACACGTGTCCATCGCCTGATACGGCGGCAGGACCCCGAGCGTATAGCAGCCGATGTCCCCCGCCACGATGCAGTCGTGTTTGCGGAGCGTGCCGTACACCGTGTGGTACGGGCAGGCCGGGCACAGTTCCGGGGGCTTGCCGCGGGCGGGGACAGGCTCCGGTGAAGTGTCGCCCGCCAGAATGCGTCGGACGCGGGCCACGTCCAGCTCCCCGAAGCGGTACATCTCTGGTTTCGACTCGAGCGCGATCCCGACGGCGCGAAGAGAATCGGCGATGACCGGGTCGCCCTCCTCCACGACGACGACTCGATCCACGGAGGCGGCGAAGGCGCGTGCGCGCCCCACAGGGAGCGGATTGACGAGCCCTATCTTCAGGATCGGGGCGCCGGGCGCGGCTTCGGCCGCGTGCAAGCAGGAGACGCCGGAGGCGATGATGCCGAGGGAGTGGCGGGTTCCCGTTCCGTGGCCGCCGCTCCCCGGTTCCACGTGATTGAGAGCCGCCGCTTCGTCGCTCTCGCCCCAGGCGGCGATCTCGGC
>CAZRUC010000009.1:0-15784 GCA_964603175.1 uncultured Anaerolineaceae bacterium | reverse complement strand
ACCACCGACTTGGAGTGGCAGACGCGGGTGGTCATGCGGTAGAGGACCGGGATATTCCACCGCTCGGACATTTCGACGGCAGCGAAGAAAAAGTCGTAAGCCTCCTGGCTGTCCGCCGGCTCGATCATCGGCAGCGCCGCCGCGACCGCGTAGCGGCGATTGTCCTGCTCGTTCTGTGAAGATGACATGCCGGGGTCGTCGGCGGTGACGACGATCAGCGCGCCGTTCACACCGGTGTACGCCGAGGTGAAGAGCGGGTCGGCGGCGACGTTGAGGCCGACGTGCTTCATCGTGACGAGGGTTCGTGCGTTGCCGAAAGCGGCGCCGAGGCCGACCTCCAACGCCACTTTTTCGTTGGGCGCCCACTGGGCTCGCCCGCCGAGTTCCGAGAACCGCTCGAGGATTTCGGTGGACGGAGTTCCGGGGTACCCGGTTCCCAGCGCGACGCCGGCGTGCAACGCGGCCAGGGCGACTGCCTCGTCGCCGGAGAGAAGCTGTCGATCCATGCCGCTATTCTCGCCGCTGGCCGATCAGCGTGCGCGGCGCGTGACCGCTTCGCGCGGCAGGGGTGACCATTGCGCCCGAGACGCGTTTGACCCGTCCGCGTAACCTCCGCCCATGAAGCACCGCCCGGAGCTCGATGGTCTGCGTGGGATCGCGATTCTCGCGGTGCTCGGGGCCCATATGGGCGTGCCCGGCTTCGCGGCCGGGGGCGGTGGGGCCGGGGTCACTCTCTTCTTCGTCCTATCGGGCTACCTCATCACGTCCTTGCTCATCACCGAACGGGATGAATTCGGGCGAGTCGACCTCCGAGCCTTCTACGTGCGCAGGGCCCTCCGCCTGTTCCCCGCGCTCGCGGCCGTTCTCCTCGTCGTCGCTGCGCTGGCCGTCACCGGATGGATGCCGCAGGCAGCGAAAGAAGGGGTGAACTACTCGATCGTGCTCGTGGGCGTCGTCGGCTACGCAGCCAATTGGGTGGCGGTCGCCGGCCAATCGATCGGGATGCTCGGCCACACCTGGTCGCTGGCCGTCGAGGAGCAGTTCTACATCGTCTGGCCGGCTCTTCTGCTCCTGGGCCTGCGCATGGGCCGCTCGCGACTGGCACTCGCCGTGCTGCTTCTCATCTTGCTGGACACTCCGTACCGGGTCGTGCTGGACCTCAACGGTGGCTTCATGCACACGTTCGTCGGGACCGACACACGCGGCGACGCCCTGCTGCTCGGCTGCGTCCTGGCTCTGCTTCAGATCCGCTGGCACGCGGCCGTCGGGTGGATCGGCCTGGCCGGTGTGGCGGCCCTGGCAGCCACATGGCCGCCCGATCCGGGCCTCGGAGTCCAGGTCCTCTTCATCCCATTGGCGGCGATGGTGAGCACGCTCGCTGTCGCCGGCTGCCCCTCGATCCTGGCGTGGCGGCCGCTGGCGTTCATCGGGAAGATCAGCTACGGGCTGTATCTGTGGCACGGCCTCGTGACCTGGTGGGCTCTCCCCTGGCTCGTGGCGGTACCGCTTTCCATCGGCGTCGCGATCGTCTCGTACTTCGTTCTCGAACGCCGTTTCCTGCGCCTCAAAGGTCGATTGGGGAAGCCCCGGCCTCTCCTGCCGCCGGTAGCAGCGCCGGTTCCGGAGCCGCAGGGCGAAGCGGCCTGAGGACAGCCCCTAGAATTCGGGTATGTCTCAACCGGAACTCCCTGCCCTGCCGCGCCTGGGGCGCGTCGAGGCGATCCACGTGCGAGTGCCGTTTCGGCGGCCGCTCCTGGACGCGACCGGCGAGTTCACGCATCGGCGTTCCTGGCTGCTCCGCATGGTGGATGCCGACGGCAACGAAGGACTCGGCGAAGCGGCGCTGGGCCCCTTTGCCGCGGATGTCACAACCGGTTCTCTGGCGATGCTGATCCGCGCGATCGTCCCGGAGCTGGCGGCGGGGAGATCGGCGTTCTGGCCTGAACTGACGGTCGAAGGCGAACCGGGCCGTGCGGCGATGGCGGCGGTTGATGGCGCGATAGGCGCACTGATGGCGGCCCGGGCGGTGGCGGCCGCGGGGACGGGAGACGATGCTCCGCCGGCCATGTGGATCCCGGTCGGTGCGGCAATTCCGTTTGCCGGGCCCGATGCGGGGGCCGAGGCGGCCGCGCAGGCCGTGGAACTCGGCTTCGGCACCCTCAAGCTGCGTGCCGGCTTCGAGCGCGCGACCGACCAGCTCGTCAATCGGCTGCGGGCGATTCGCACGGCGGTGGGGCCGGAGCCGAGCCTCCGCGTGGACGTCGGCGGAGCATGGGACCTCGAGACCGCCGCCGAGCGGATCGCGGCCATCGCTCCGTTCCGAATCGAGTACGTGGAGCAGCCACTCGCCGCTTGGGACATCGCCGGCCACGCGGCGCTACGGGAGCGTATCCGGGTTCCGATTGCCCTCGACGAGAGCATCGACTCGGAGGGATCGGCGCGGGCGGCACTCGCCGAGCGAGCAGCCGACGTCCTGATCGTCAAGCCGGCCCGGGTCGGTGGGCATGCCACCACGATGCGCATCGTCGGGGCCGCCGCCGCCGCGGGTGGGTCGGTGGTTCTCGGAACTTACTTCGAGACCGGCGTCGGGATCGCCGCCGTTCTTCGAATCGCTGCGGCGCTGCCAACTCCTCGGGGCGGGCGCCCCGCACACGGCCTTGCCACGGCGGGAGTGCTGGTCCACGACCTGCTTCGAGCGCCCTTGCCGATCGAAAAAGGGCGAATGGTCGTTCCGGCCGCGGTCACGCTCGACGAGTCGGAGGTCGACCGCTACACGCTCGAGCGGTTCGAGGCGCGGGGGTAGCTTCTACCTGGACGAGTCGAGGACCAGCTCCGGCATCGGGCCCGCAGAAGCCTGGGCGATGTCGATCCCGTGGATCTCGTTCACCGTCTCGACGAACCAGCGGGCAAATGGGTCGCTCGACGTCACGAACGTGCCGAAAGCCTCGCCGGGAGAGTCGCCTTCGAGGGTGACGATCACGAGATCGCCCATAGGCGTCGCCTGCAGAAAGGCCCGCTCGCGGACGCCCATGCCCTTGCGCGACGCGACGTAGTCTGCATGTCGCGCGCCGTTTAGCTCGCCGATGAATTTTCGCCATTCCTCGGTCTTGCCCGGGGCAATCGGGAATGCCACAGCCTGGAGCGCCATCGAATCCTCCAACGAGTGGGACGCCGGCGTCGGAATTCCAACGCGGTCGATCGACCTCGGCGAGCCTACGTCGGCTACACCGCCGCGCGGCAACGGGTTGCACGACGCAACTCAAGCTCCGACGTTTGCGACGGGTCGCCGGGAATCGTTCAACCTTTAGCCGAGGCCCCAGACGGGCGCTCGGAATTGGAGTTGGCGGCTTGCGCTGGACTGGGGACGAGCAACAGCGGGGCGTGACGGATGCCGGGCGGTTCGTGCCCGATATTGCCGCGCTGCTCCAGGCCGCGGAAGAGTCGGCATGGGTAGCCGAAGAGCCCGACCGGCACCTGCTTCCCAATCTTATTGCCCAGCTGGACACAGCCGGCGGAGGGCTGGCACTGACATCGTGGCGGATTGATGCCGGCGCCCTGGTACTGACACTCTCGAGGCCCGGCGGCATCAGCGCTCGCGAGACCCGAAGCGCGATATTCCGCCTCTTGGGGTCTGTGGCCGAATCTTCGACATTTGTTCGCGAGTTCGTGGAGCCAGGCTTGCAGCGCTACGAGATCTGCACGGGAACGCTCGCGGGCGAGGGTCCTTTTGCGAGCCACGGCCACATTCTTTCTATCGTGGTTCGCGAGTCCGGACGCTCCGCCGAATCGGCGCATGATTGAGCCATGAGATCGACCGAAACAGCTCCAGTCGAATTCGATTGTGTTGTAGTGGGCGCCGGGGCTGCCGGCCTTTCGGCGGCGGTGAACATGGGACGGATGCGCCGCAGCGTGCTCCTCGTGGACGAACGCGACCGGTTCATGTGGCAGCACACGACCAATAACTACCTGGGGTTCCCAGACGGAGTCGACGGAGTCGAGATCCGCCGGCTGGGCTGGCGGCATGCAGCCAGATATGGCGCTCGGCTGCTGCTCGGTCACGTCGCAGCGGCCACGAGAGAGGGTGATCGGTTCCGGCTGCGAATCGAGCGCCTGCCCGAAGGTGGTGCCTTCGCACACGGCCCGGGTCCGAGCGTCCCGCGCGACGCGGAGATGGCCGGCCTGTTCGGCGAAGTCCCCGAGGGCGGCCCAATGGAGGCGCTCGCCAGGACGGTCATCCTGGCCACGGGCGTCTTCGGCCATTTCCCGGAGTTTCCCGGACGGAACGAGTGTGTCGGACGCAGCCTCTTCTGGTGCATCCACTGCGAGGGTTACGAATCGATCGATCGCACCGTCGGGGTCGTGGGCTTCGAAGAAGATGCGGCCGAGACGGCACTCGATCTGCTGGTCTTCACGCCTCGTGTGACGATCGTCGCGGGCCGTCCGGAAGGCTTCGATGTCCTGCCTTCGCGATTGGCTGATCTGGCCTCGGCCGGTATCGCCGTCCATTCGTGCGGCGTCGCCGAATACGAAAACCGAGACGGTCGGATGCAAGCGCTGATCCTCGACGATCCCAAGCGGACGCGGATCCCGGTCGAGCAGGTCTACACGATTCGCCGGACCATGGCGAAAAGCGAACTCGCCCGGCAGCTCGGCCTGGAGCTGAACCCGCTTGGCCAGATCGTTGCCACGTCCGAACAGCTCACCAACGTGCCCGGCGTCTACGCGGCAGGTGACGCCACCAGCCTGCACGACCACCAGCTCAGCGCCGCGGTGCACGAGGGCAACCAGGCCGCCGCTGCCGCGAACTACCACCTGTACGGCTCCGTCGACGCTGGGCCCGGCGGCGCGCACTCCTGACACGCGGAGAGCCCGCGCCCAGGTGCGGGCGGTCCTCGAACGCGACTGACCCGCCCGCCGAACGCGCATCCGTCCCGCTTCTGCCATGCTGGTCCGGGCCGGCGGCCGGTGCTGCCTGGCCGGACAAGGATGGTTCGATGAACCTTGACCTGCAGCCCCGCAAGCGAATCGGGCTCGTCGCTCACGACAACAAGAAGCAGGACCTCGTCGAGTGGGCCCGCTACAACAGGGCTCTGCTCGCCGAACATGACCTGGTGGCGACCGGGACGACCGGCATACTGCTCGAGCGCGAGCTCCAGCTGCCGGTGACGCTCCTCCAGTCGGGACCCCTCGGAGGCGACCTCCAGGTCGGGGCCATGATCGCGGACGGCACCATCGATTTCCTCGTGTTCTTCTGGGACCCCCTCGAACCTCAGCCTCACGACACCGACGTGAAGTCGCTGCTGCGGATCGGCGTGGTCTGGAACATCCCGGTCGCCTGCGATAGGGCGTCGGCCGACTTCATGATCTCCTCGCCGCTCATGACGGGCTCGTACCAGCGCAGGATCCCCGATTACACCGCCCACAATGCCCGCGAGCTCCCGGCCACGGAAGAGCCCGCAGCTGCCGCCCTCGATCCGGCCGACGAATCCGATTGGGCCAACGAGGGCGGGGCGATTCAGGCGGCCAACGCGCTGGATCTGCCGCCGAGAGCGGGCCAACTCTCCAAGTAGCTGGAGTCCGAAATGCCGACTTCCGACAAGGTTCGTTGGGGCATCCTCGGCCCCGGCCGCATTGCTTCCCGGTTGATGCGCGACGTCGGGCAGGCGACCAACTTCACGGTAGTCGCGGCCGGCAGCAGGAATCTCGATCGGGCGGAGGAGTTCGCTTCGAGGTTCGGCATCTCCCGCGTCCACGGCTCCTACGAGGAGCTGCTGTCGGATCCGGAGGTCGACGCGGTCTACATCGGACTCCCCAACTCGTTCCACCACCCCCTCACGATGCAGGCCCTCGCGGCCGGCAAGCATGTTCTGTGCGAGAAGCCGTACACGCGCCACCCCGCGCAAGTCATCGAAGCCTTCGACGCGGCCGACGCCGCGGGCCTGGTCCTGATGGAAGCCTTCATGTGGCGCCATGCTCCACAGGTGCGCCGCTTCCTGGAGTTGCTGCCCAAGTTGGGCGAACTGCAGTCGATCCGAGCCACGTTCAGTTTCGTCATCGGCGACGAGACCGACGTCCGGCTGGATCCCTCGCTCGACGGCGGAGGCCTGATGGACGTTGGCTGCTACTGCGTCAACGGCTCACGCCTGGTTGCCGGCGCCGACCCGGAGTGGGTGTTCGGTGAGCAGACCCTCGCCGAGTCAGGCGTGGACGAGGCGTTTTCAGGGATGATGCGCTTCCCGGCCGGACCGGTCGCGGAGATCGCCACGGGTTTCACGTCAAATCATCGATCGCTCGAAGCGATAGGCAGCAAGGGCAACCTGCTGCTCTGCGACCCGTGGCAGGGCCAGCGCGGCGGGCTCGAGCACAATGGGCGCGACGTTCCGGTTGCCACGGCCGACCCATATCGCCTCGAGGTCGAGAACATCAGCGCCGCGATCCTGGGAACAGGAAAGCCGCTGCTCGGACGAGCGGATGCCTTGGGCCAGGCTCGCACCATCGACGCGCTCTACCGCTCTGCCGCCTCGCACACAGTGGTTTCCCTGGAGGGCTAGCGTGAAAGTCACGGGCAAATTCACGGTTACGGGCGGCAGCGAGACCACCGTCCGAGACGTCCCGGGCGAGATCAAGCTGACCCGGGTGGCAGGTACGCAACGCTTTGCCGGCGCGATCGAGGGCGTCGGGTCGGTCGAATGGGTGTTCGGCTACCGGCCCGACCGGTCGGCTGTCTTCGCCGGTTTCCAGCGGATCGAAGGCTCGATCGACGGACGCTCTGGCAGCGTGGTCCTCGAATCGACAGGCGACCACGACGGCAGGAGCTCGAAAGGCCGCTGGCGCATCGTCCCGGGATCGGGCACAGGGAAACTGGCAGGCGTCACCGGCGAAGGCTCGTTCGACGCGCCGGGTGGCCCCGAAGCCGCCTACGAGCTCGAGTATCGGCTCGGCTAAGGCGTCCCGACCGAGCCCGGGACGGCCGACGGGGTCGTGAGGGAAATCCCTCGACTGTGCGCCGATTCAGCGTTTCATCAGGTTTCGGTGGCGGAATGAAGTCGTGGCCGGAGCCATCGTCGTTGGACCAGTCCGGCCGCTATAACGAAGCAGCCGACCGCTTTACCCCCTCCGCGGTCGGCTGCTTTTCTGCGTCCGGGTGTTGTCCGGCGATCGACCTCAGGCAAGTATGGCGAACGTGCTCGAGGTCCCGGAAGATCCTCCGTCCCACGGCTGACCCGGGTTCGCAGGCCGCTGCCCCGTGACCATGGCCGTGGCCAGCTGAGTTGCCTGATCCGTGGAAAGGCTCGAATCCGCCTGCGAGAGAGCGCTCGAAATCGTCTTGACCAGATCGTCCTGGCTTACGCCCTTGGCCGACGCAATCGAGGCGAGGCTCTGGCCGTTCTGCAAGGACGAGACCAGATCGCCGGCGGTCGTCCCGAGTGCCTTCGCTGCGGCGTCAATGGCCACGCCCATGGCGCGGTGGCGATGATGCCCGTGGCGATGTGCCCCGGATGTCTCGGTTGCGGCGGTGGAGGCGTCGGGCGCAGTTCCCGACGGTGGCGTTCCGCCGGACGAATGGGTTCGGGTCGCGATCGCGGTCGCGACCTTGCTGGCCTGGTCGGCCGAGATGGCCGGGTTCGCCTCCTGGATCGCGGTCGACATGGCCCCGACCAGCGCGTCCTGGCTCACGCCTTTCGACGAGGCTATCGACACGAGACTCTGGCCGCTCTGCAGGGCGGTGCGCAGGTCGCTCGAACTCATGCCCAGCAATTTGGCGGCGGCATCCATGGCTGGATGGCTGCGATTGTGCTGGGACTGGATGGATGCGAGTTGGGCCGTGCCGACGGACGCCACGTCCAAACCCACTGCTGACAAGCCGTCCACGCGTAGCTCCTTGCTAGGTGTCGGCCCCTCCGCATGGGGAATCGGCGTCCGCCAGGCCGGCTAAAGGCCGGTCCCGGGGGGAACACCTAGAGGTTCGGCCTCGATTCAGTTGGGGGCCACGACCCCGCCGATATGCTCCGTGATGATCGCCGCGGCCTCCCGGATCCTTTCGATCAGTTCCGGGACACGGCTCGGCTGGATCCGGTTGCCCGAGGCTCGAACTTCCAGGGCCGCCACGACGGACGCCCGGTGGTCGAAGACCGGGACCGCAACAGCATTCACCGTGGGCTCGTGCTCGCCGAAGGCGGTCGCGAAGCCACGCCGGCGCACCCTGTCCAGTTCCTCGAGCAAAAGGCCCACCCGAACGATGGTGTGGGACGTGTACTGAGTGAAGCCCATCTTCGAAAGGCGAATTACATCCCGCTCAGGACGGCTCGAGAGGAGAACTTTGCCCGGCGCGGTGGCATGTTGAGGCATGTTCCTCAGCCTGCGGTCCGAGCCCCGGCCGGCCGGTTCAGACCACGCGACGCAGACGACGGTGTCGTGTTCGAGCACTCCCAGCGTGGCCGTCTCCTTCACGGATCGAGCCACGGCCTCCAGTTGCGGGATCGCGATGGAACGGAGGTCGAGCGTCATTTCGGCGTGACCGCCGAGGCGGACCAATGCCAGGCCCAGCCGGTACCTGCCCGAGTCTTCGTCGTGCTCCACGAGGCCGCGGCCCTGGAGCGTGGACAGCAGACGAGAGGCCGTCGACTTGTGCAATCCGATCCGCCGGGCGAGTTCTGTGACTCCGACCTCCCCGTCGGCATCGCCCAGGGCGAGCAGCAACGAAGCGGCTCGATTGACGGACCGTATTCCGTCCTCGTCCGGTACCGCCCCCACGGCGGCCATCAAACCGGTGCGGGAAACCCCATTGAGTTGCTGGCGTGTGTCCACAGGCAGAGCCCTTCGGAAGATGGGACGGAGAGCGACAGCCTCGCTCTGGTGCCGCGAAGATAGGGCCGAGCGCGACTGCCCCGCGAGGATGGAAACCCTGCAATTGAGCAGCGCCTGGGGACGGCCGACAGGTCGGCCCAGTCCCGCTCTTGGGGAGGGCCGTCGACCATAGGGAGCGTACCAGGGATGTGGTGGGCGATACTGGACTCGAACCAGTGACCTCGCGGATGTGAACCGCGCGCTCTAACCAGCTGAGCTAATCGCCCACGGGCACGGACGCCGTCGCCGGGGCACCGACGAGCGCCGATTATAGCGGCTGCAGAGGCTGAAGCATGCCCAGTGCGGACCCGGCAGGGGCCCCGGCCGACGGAGCGCTAACTGTGGTTACACCTTCAGGCCGGGCCAGCGCTCGATCAGACCCTCCACCGGAACGCCCTCCACGACGATCAGCTTGTGGCGGCCGCTCGCGCCGGCGACGAGGCGCACGGAGGTGCGAGGCACGTCGAGTTCGTCCGCGATCAGCTTGACGAGAGCCGAGTTAGCCGCTCCTCCGACGGCTGGAGCAGCGACGCGCGCCTGTAGAACACCTTCGGCAGAGACTCCATCCACGCGATCGTCGCCGCCGCGGGGCGTAAGGCGCACGGCAAAGCGAACCTCGGACTGGCGCTGGCGACCCGGCGATGGCGAGTGGTATTCCATGTGCGCAATTATCGCCTGTCTATGTCCTACTGAGCCACTAATAGTTGCTAAATCCCACCCGTCGGGCCCCATCCGCCCTATCAGGGTCGCTGAAACTTCCTGAGGACGTTACCGGGCGCCAAAAACCGCCCTTCCCACGCGGATGACCGTCGCTCCTTCCTCCAATGCGACCGGATAGTCATCGGTCATCCCCATCGACAGGCCGGGGCCGAGCACGGCGGCTCCCCCACTCCGGCACCGCTGCGAGAGCTCCCGCAATCGTGCGAACGTCGGCCGTGCCTCTTCGGCCGAACCGGTTAGCCGGCCTACGGTCATGAGCCCGAGCAGGCGCAGGTTCGTCAGGCCGCCGAGCATCCCCAGCTCAGCCTCGAGCGCTTCCGGCGTGAAACCCGCCTTTGCCTCGTCGCGGTCCACGTTCACCTGCAGGAAGACGCTCAGGGGCGCCCGACCGACATCTCCGGCCAACCGATCGAGCCTTCGGGCCAGATCCGGAGAATCGACGGACTCGATCGTTTCGAACAGCTCGATCGCCCGGCGCGCCTTGTTCGACTGGAGTGGCCCGATGAGGTGCCAGCGGGCGCCCGGCACTGCCGACGCCTTGGTCTCGGCCTCCTGGACTCGGTTCTCCCCCAGCAGGTCGAAGCCGGCCGCCACCGCCGCGCGGAGACGCACCGCGTCCACGGTCTTCGAGACGGCAACGAGCGTGACGTCGCGCGGGTCTCGGCCGGAACGGGCGCAGGCGTCGTCGACGATCCCGAGGATTCGGGAGCGGGTCGCGCTGAAAGACGCGATTGATCGAGGGTCCGGACCGCTATCGAGATCCAAGGTCGTCGAGGAGCTAGTCCCTGTCCTCCTGGTCGCGGCGGCGCAGGAAGCTCGGGATCTCGAGGTTGTCCTCGTCGTACTTGTGGCGTACCGACGACTGGTCCATCGAGGGCCTCGGGGGAAGCGGAGCCTGCACCGGGACCGGCACGGACTGGCGCTCACCGTAGCGCTGACGCTGAGGTAGAGGATCTGCCGACTCGCGGCGCTGGCGCTCGAATTCCTGCAGGAAGTCCGTGGTCTCCGGGCGCTGAATGTGGACCGGGACCGGCGACTGGAGCGTGCTCGACTCGCGCCGTGCCACGTCGTGCTTACGCGTGGAGTCGAACCCGGTGGCAATGACCGTGATCATGACCTCGTCGCCCAGGCGCTCGTCGAAGCTCGTGCCGAAGATTATGTTCGCCTCGGGGTCGGCAACAGACCGGATCTCCTCGGCGGCCTCGGTCACCTCGAACAAGCTCAGGTTTGCCGAACCGGCGATGTTGAACAGGATGCCCTGGGCTCCGTTGATATTGATCTCCAGGAGCGGGCTCGCGATGGCCTGACGAGTCGCGTCGAGGGCGCGGCTGTCGCCACCCGCGCGGCCGATCCCCATGAGGGCGGAACCAGCGTCCGACATGATTGCCCGCACGTCGGCGAAATCGAGGTTGATCAGGCCGGGCACGGTGATGATGTCGCTGATGCCCTGGACGCCCTGGCGCAGCACATCGTCGACGAAGCGGAACGCGTCGATGATCGACGTGTTCTTCTGGACGACATCGCGCAGACGGTCGTTGGGGATGGTGATCAGGGTATCGACCTTGGCCTTGAGCGCTTCCGCGGCTCGCTCCGCCACGAGCTTGCGGCGGACGCCCTCGAAGGAGAACGGCTTCGTGACGATGCCGATCGTCAGCGCTCCCAAATCCTTGGCGATCTCGGCCACGATTGGAGCGGCGCCGGAGCCAGTGCCACCGCCCAGGCCGGCAGTGATGAACACCATGTCCGAATCGCGCAGCGCATCGGCGATCTTTTCGGTGTCCTCTTCGGCGGCCCGCTGGCCTACCGACCAGTCGCCGCCCGCACCCAGACCCTTGGTGATCTTGTCACCGATGCGGATCTTGTGGGGAGCATCTGACTGGAGAAGCGCCTGTGCATCTGTGTTGCAGGCGATGAACTCGACGCCCATCATCTCGGCCCGAATCATCCGGTTGACGGCGTTGCTACCGCCACCGCCAACTCCAATGACCCGTATGAGCGCGAAGTTCTCGGAATCGGACCGTAGCGGCATTGCCTATCCTCCGGTGGCTCTCCGGCAGAAGTTGTCGTGCGGTCCGGCCCCCCCGAGATCATGTGTAGAGGAAGCGCGTGACGGGGCTGGCTCGGATGCCCGAAGTATACGCCGGAACTGCCCCCGCGGTCCCGGCGCCCGCGCTTTGAAACCCATTTGTGGACGCGGAACTTGCACCCATTCATGACCGCGCCGGTCGGGTAGGTCAGCCGGGCAGAAAGCTCAGGCGCACCGTCCGGACCGAGTTGTCCGTGTTCGAATCGAGAAGCGCGATCGACTGCCAGGTGCCGAGAGCCAGCCGCCCGGCGAGGATGGGCACCGTCAGCGAGGGCGGCGCCAGGAGCGGCAGAACGTGGTCGGCGCCGTGACCCCTGGAGCCGTGGCGATGGACCCAACGGTCGTCGCGCGGCAGCATCGCATCGAGACTCGTCATCAAGTCCGCCTCCGACCCGGAGCCAAGCTCCATGACGACGATGCCGGCCGTGGCGTGCGGCACGAACACGACCAAGAGCCCGTCCCCCTCGCCCGAGACGAATCTCGCGCACGCCTCCGTCAGGTCGTGGAGCCCGCGATAGCGCCCCGTCTGAATGATCAACTCGGCCGTCTTCATCGTCGCCTCTCACCGCGCCGAAATGGCCAACCCACGCCCAGCGGAAGACTATGCTAGCGGGCGTCGAGCCGGAAGCACCGCGGGCAACGTCACACCCGGGAGATTCGCCGGCTGCCGAGGGAGTCTCTCATGGCACGTCGCGTCGCCGCCCTGGCTCTGTTTGCTCTGTTGGCCGCGGCCTGCAATTCAGGTCTTCCCGGGACGGGCAAGGCTTCGGTGCCGTCGATCAGCCCAACCGTCTCTGCGGCCTCCCCCTCCCCGACCGCGGCCGCGACCCCGGACGCCACGGTTACGCCATGGCCGACGGTGACTCCGGAAGCGACGCCGCTGATCGCGGGCTCGCCGCTGCCAACCGGCTATCAGCGGGTTACCTCTGTCGAATCCGGGTACACGATCGGCCTTCCGGCCACGTGGGTCTTCGTCAAGTCCGACGGGGCGGAGACCGTCGCAGATCAGGTCGCCGCCCTCAAAGCCAGTGCGCCAAAACTAGCGGCATTCGTGGATGCCGAAACGGGGCTGCTCGGCGTGGCGGTGAAGCTCGTCGCTTTCGATAAGGTCAGCGACACGACCGGGATGAATGCGAACCTCATCATCACGGCCCCGATGCCATCGACGGACATGAAGACTCTAGCCTCGACCTACGCCACCCAGATCAAGTCCGTCTACAAAGTGAGCGCGGTCGCCACCAAGCAGTTGACGCTCCCGGCCGGCCCAACCATCGAGTTCGACTATTCGATGGTGAGCAGCGGCGTGACGGTCAAGTTGGTCCAGTACATGGTGTTGGCGCCGGACCACGCGTTCATCGCGACGTTTGGGGCTACATCGGCTTCCTGGTCCAAGTACCAGGCCACGTTCCTTGCCGTCGCCAAAACCCTGCAGGAGATCTGAGCCGATCGCTACGGAAAGAGGCTTCGGAGCGCGTCTCGGACTCTGGCGAAGCTACCCATTGCCGGCGCTGACTCGAGCCTCGACGGCTCGCCTGCCGCGAGGCCCCTCGCGCCCCAATAGAGCAGCCCCAGGGCGGTGCTGTAGGCCGGCGTCATGATGTCGTCGGTCAGACCCAGCACCCCGGTGGGACCGGCCACGCGGACGGGCATGTCGAGGACCTCACGGCCCAACGACGCGGCGCCGGCCAGCTGACTCGCTCCGCCGGTGAGAACCACGCCGGCCGGGAGCAGTCCGTCGCCCGCAGACCGGATCTCCGCCCGCAGCATTTCGAAGTTCTCGCGCATCCGGGCTTCGATGATCCGGCAGACTTCGAGGCGGCTCACGGTCCGACCGGCCGGCTCGCCGAGCATCGAGACGCTGATCATCTCGTCGTCGGAGACGGTTTCGAGGGCGCACGAGCCGTACATGATCTTGAGGTCCTCGGCCACCTGCAGGCTCGTCTTCAACCCGATCGCGACGTCGTTGGTTACGTTGTTGCCGCCGACGGGCAGAACCGCGGTCTTGAAGGGCGAACCGTCGACGAAAAGCGCCAGATCGATGGTGCCGGCGCCGATGTCGGCCACGGCCACGCCAAGCTCGCGCTCGGTGTCGGAAAGCACAGCTTCGGCAGAGGCGAGCGAATTGGCCACGGGTTCGTCGATCTTGACGTTGGCCGCCAGGATGCATTTGGCCAGGTTGCGGACCGCAGTGGCGGACGCAGTGACAATATGCGTTTCGATCTCGAGGCGGATCGCGCTCATGCCGAGGGGATCCTTGACGCCTTCCTGGCCGTCGACGATGTAGCCCCGCGGGATGACGTGCAGTACTTCGCGGTTCGACGGGATGGTCACCGCGCGGGCCACTTCCATGGCCCGGCTGATGTCCTCGCGGGTGACCTCGCGGTTGTGGCCGCTCACTGCGACAGCTCCGCGAGAGTTCTGGCTCTCGACGTGCTGGCCGCCCACACCCACGTAGGCGAGCTCGATCTCGTAGCCCGACAGCCTCTCCGCGTGCTCTACGGCGCCCTTGATCGACCGAGTCGTCTGCTCGATGTTGATGACGACGGCCTTCTTGAGCCCGCTGGCAGGCACCACGCCCTTGCCGATGATGGTCAGGTTGCCATCTCGGCTCAACTCGCCTATGAGAGCGCAGACCTTGCTCGTCCCAACGTCGATCCCGACGAGCACATCTTCGCGTTCCACTCGCTCACGTCCCCTTATCGGAAGTGCCTGTCTATAGGAAGTGCCTGCGGATAAGCGACACGTTCTGGAAGATCCGAAGCCCGAATACGATCGAGGCTACCAGGTATAGCTCCAGGCCGAGCCTGTCGCCGATGAACACGAGCAGCACCGCCACCACGGTATTGGTGAGGAAGCCGCTGATGAAGATGCGATTGTCGTAGCCACCATCGAGTTCCGCGCGCACGGCTCCGAGAACCGAGTCGAGGGCGGCCAGGATGGCCACGCCGGAGTAGCGGGCAACCTCCAGGTCGACCTTGACGCCGAGCACGAGGCCGAGCAGGACGCCGACCAGAAGCCCGGCTAGGGGCAGGAACAAGGTGACGGTCCCTCCAGCGGATGCGACGCAGCTGAGTGAAGGCTACCCGACGACAGGGAGAGCGGGCAACCTGCCCGGTTGAAGTAGCGAAGGTTGGCCGGCCGGCCTCGCGGAAGCCTCATCGCCGCAGGAATGAGTTCGCGTGGGCGTCGGAGATGTCTGCGACGAGCCAGACCCAGGCCACGTGGGCCTCGCCGTATTGCGCCAGCATCAATCCCAGATCGCGGACCTGCGTCGGGATGACCGTGTCCTTGCGCCGATTTGGCGTGTAGAAGCCGAACTCTGCCACCCACCCGGCCTCCGCGGGCCTCAATGTGAAGCCGTGGTCGTCGTCGAGGACCACGCTCAATGCCCGGTCCGCGCTCCCAACGTCGGCGGAGCTGAGGCTGCCAAGCCGGTACCCGGCGTCGAGATTGACGGCATCTACGCGGCTGCCGAAGCCCCAGTTGGCCGACACCGCGCGACGGTCGAATACCACAGGCAGGCGCAGTGCCTGCGGTCCGGCGGTCGTGGCTGGGTTCGCGGTCGGAACCGGCGCCAGTGAGGGCGCGCCCGGCAGCGGGCTCGTCCCGGCGGCCGGAGCGGACTGCGAGGCCGAGCGTGCCGGAGTGGCCTTGGCCGTGACCCCGGACGTCGGGCTGGCGGAAGGCGATGCGGAGGGCGAGGGCGAGGCAGTGGGCCGCAGTGGACCGGCGTCCGAAGCAATGGCGTTGCCGCCGTCGTCGACGAGGCCGAATAGCAGACCATCCTGGTCCGCCACGAAGCGATTGCTGCCGATGACCCAGACCACGCGCGGTTGACGCTCGACAAGGGCGACCACGATAGTGGACGGAAGTCGCACGTCGACCCTGGCCGTTTCGACCGCTGGGAGCGTGACCAGCTCCTGGGCGAGTCGATCGGCCCCGAAGCGGAACAGGTTCGGCGAGCTTTCCAGACCGATGAGCGCCTCGACTTCCGCCCTGGAGGTGAACCGGGCGCCGCTCAGCTCGAGGTTGTGGGCGCCGAAGACCGGCGATGCCCCGACGTTCCAGACGCCCAGCGCGCACATCGCCATCACGGCCACTTCGCTCTTCGATAACCAGACCTCCCCGCAA
>CAZRUC010000008.1:0-19873 GCA_964603175.1 uncultured Anaerolineaceae bacterium | reverse complement strand
CTGCCCTCACGAAGATGCGACATACCGAAGCGCACCTGGTCCTTGCCGGTGCTCCGGGCGCGGAATCCGAGCGCGTGGAGCGGCTCGTCGCGGAACTCGGGCTACGGGATCGCGTCCATGTCGCCGGCTTCGTCCGCAACCTCCGGCCGCTGATGTGCGCCTCTTCGGCGGTCGTTCTCGCCAGCTCTCGTGAAGGGCTGGCGAGGTCCGTGATGGAGGCACTCTCGCTCGAGGTACCCGTCATCGCGTCGACCGCCAGGGGCAACCGGGAACTGCTCGGGGACGACTCGGGGATGCTGTATCCGATCGGCGACACCGTGGCGCTGGCAAGAGCGATGGACGATGTCCTCGACCGACCCGACGAAGCTTGCGCGATGGCTCGACGCGGACGACGGAGGATGGTGGAGACGTTCGACCTCGGGCCCGTGATTCGACAGCACGAAATGCTCTACCGGGACCTGCTTTCCGAGGAGCGGATTGCTCGGACGTAGCCAGATCTTTGCCGCATCGAGAGTCAGCCCAGTTGGCGAGTACCGTCAGGAGTGCTAACTTCAGCCAAATGTTGTCGCCGTGCGGCCGATTCCGATGATCCCCTGGAATGACGGCCCCGAGCTTCCAGCGCTGGCCTTTCCGGAACAGCGGCGGCCGCGCAGACCTCGCTACCGGCTCGGCGCACTCGCCCTCTGCGTGATCGGCGTCGGTATCGCGTTCTCGTCGTGGCGAGCTTCCAGCAGCCCGACGGGGCACGTCGACATCGCCTTCGAGACCGGCACAGCGTCGGCAACAGTCAGCGGCACTCCCCTTCAAACCGCGTCGCCATCGCTCCCGGACATGAGTCCAGGCGCGACCGATCCTGCAGCGATCTCCGCGCCACCGGCCTCCACCACGCCGGGCCCCATCGCCCCGGGTCCTTCACCGCGCACCACGCCAGGTCCCACCTCACCGCGCACCACGCCAGGTCCCACCTCACCGCGCACCACGCCACGTCCCACCTCACCGCCCGTTTCCGTGGCGCCGCAGACGCCTCAGCCCACCGTAACTCTCAAGCCGACCGGAACGATCTACGGATCCGCGATCGCGATCGACACGAAGGACAACCTCGTGGTCGGTGGGCCGAGCCTGGGCAAGGTCGCGCACCGCTTCCGGGCGAGCACTTCTTCCGCGCTGACCGCGATCCGCTGGGCGCAGCGCGGCGGCTCGGTCGGCTATTCCGGCGGCAACGGCGGTTCGATCAGCATCAGCGTTCAGGCCGACGTCGGCGGCCAGCCTTCGGGGCAACCGCTCGCCTCTCTCACCTACGTGCCCAACTGGCCCGGCGGGACGTGGGCGCAGTTCTATCAGCAGACGTTTCCTTCGCCCGCGGAGCTGTCGGCCGGCGGCCTCTACGACATCGTCTTCGAAGACACGGATCCGAACCCAGCGGCCAACTACATCTCGGTCAACGACGTCCTGATCTACCACTACGCCTACTCCCCACGGCAGGTTGCCATGGGCAACGACTACGCGGTGTTGTCCTCGGAGAACGATGGAGGCTGGAGGCTCAGGTCCTCGGACACGGCCGTGATGGATCTGACCTATGCCAACGGCAGTCACGACGGGATGGCCTACATCCAGGCGATGGCGCCGCAGGCCGCCTACATCAGCGGGGCTGCCCAGATGGCGCGCGAGCACTTCACCGTATCGGGTTCGACGAGAGTGGTCGTGGCTGCAACCGTGAGGGTCATGCGCCTCTCGGGGACGGGTTCGAACCCGTTGATCGTCCGCCTCGAGGACGGGTCCGGCGCTGAGATCGAGTCCGTGGGCATTCCTGCCGGTAGCATCCCCGTCAGCACTGTGGGAGACACCTCCGGCGGGACGTGGCTGACTGCCCAGTTCAGCTCGCCGCACACCCTCAAATCCGGCTCGAGCTACAACCTGCGGCTCTCGACCGACTCTGGTGTCACCTACGTGGCGGTTCCGATCCGTGAGGGTACGGACAGCGGCTTCCGCTCCTACCGCTTCACGGACGGCGACGGGCAGAAGACAACCAACGGGTCCAGCTGGGCCAACTGCTACAAGTACAGCCCCGTCGATCTGCAGTTCTACCTCAGCTAGGGCCGCCGCCCGTCCGAACGGGGCATGAGCAGTGCGGATCGCCCAGCTTTTCAGCCGCCGGGTAGTCCAGGGGATCGCGCCTACAGAGCGCTGATCCTTGGGCGGTCTGGTTCGATGCCCTAGCCGGATCGTTCCGGCGCTGGGTACCTATTGCTCAGTGGTGCGCGCAGGCGCGCAAACGTACCTTGGCCCCAAGAGCATAGGCGGCCCAAATCCCGATTTGGCCGGTCTCCTCCAAAAGAGCACATCCGCTGCGAAGCGGAGCCGCAAAGCCGCGGGGCTCACCGAGCCTGCCGGGCTGCTGACAGGGAGGACCTATTGATGTCGTGGGATGGCAATCGCTGGGTGGCGGACGGCCCCCCCGACGGCCAGCATCGCATCGCCGTGCGTCCATCGCGACATCGTCGACGCTGGATTGCCGCGCTCGGCGTCATGATCCTCGCGCCGGCCCTTCTGATCCCGTTCTGGCCCGTCAACGCGGCCGGACCGAGGCTCATGTTCTTCGGAAACCCCATTCCAGGGGCCTCGCTTAGAGTTTCCGGCGACGGCTTCAACGCGCAACTCTGGGTGGCCCTGCGATGGGACGGCTCGGGGATTGGCATGCCGAGCGTCCCAACTTCGGCCAAGGGCACCTTCGAGACGAACCTCGTCATCCCGGCGAACGCGGTCCGGGGTGTGCATACCCTGCGTGCCGATGCCCTCTATTTGCGGGGCCGGGAGTCCGGGGCGAGCGCGGAACTCGTCTCGGCCACGATAACGGTGGTCGATCCGCCGATCCCGCCCGATCAGACGGCGACGGCGACGGCGAACGGAGCTCGCAGGACGGATGCTCCCGGCACCGCCGCTCCCGGCACCGACGGGGCGCCGACTGCGATGCCGGGCGCGCCGACCGGGGCGGGCGGCCCGACCTCGGGTCCGAAGCCAACCGAAACGGCCACTGCCACCCACGTAGCGGCACCGCGGCCGACCGCGGCGGCCACCCACGTGGCGACACCGCGGCCGACCGCGGCGGCCACCGCCGTCCCCACCGCGACGGTGAAGCCGATCGCCCTGCCGTCCGCCCCGAGCTCCACCGACGCGCCCACGGCGACGCCCACCACGGTCCTCACGCCGACCGGCATCGTCTACGGCCCGGCAATCGCCATCGACACGAAGGACAACCTGCCCGTGGGCGGGCCCGGACTGGGGAAGGTTGCGCATCGCTTCCGGGCGAGCACCTCGTCAGCGCTCACCGCCATTCGCTGGGCTCAGCGAGGTGGCTCCGGCGGATATGCGGCCGGCGACGGTGGCTCGTATCTGATCAGCGTGGAGGCGGACGTCAACGGCCAGCCATCCGGAACTCCACTGGCATCGCTGACCTACACCGCGGGTTGGCCGGGCGGGGCCTGGGCTCCGTTCAACCAGCAGACGTTCGCGTCGCCCGCGACGCTGACTGCCGGCAATCTGTACGACATCGTCTTCGAGAATGTCGCCGCCGATCCGGTCGGCAACTTCATCTCGGTCAACGAGGTCTTCATCTACAACTACACCTATTCGCCGCGCCAGGTTGCACTCAGTAACGACTACGCCATCCTGTACTCGCAGAATGGCGGCACCTACGGCGTTCGGCCACGAGATACGGCCGACATGGACCTGACCTACGCCAACGGCCACCACGACGGCATGGCCTACATCGAGGCGATGGCGGCCCAGGCGGCCTATGTCAGCGGCGGTGCCACGATGGCACGCGAACACTTCACCGTCTCCGGTGGCGATAAGGTCGTGGCCTCTGCCACCGTTCGCGTGATGCGCCTCTCGGGCCCTGCCTCCAACCCGCTGACCGTCACCCTGGAGACGGGATCCGGCGAGGCAATCGAATCAGTCGACGTCCCGGCATCGAGTATCCCCGTCAGCACGGTCGGAGACACGTCCGGCGGGACCTGGGTGACGGCCACGTTCGGCACGCCTCACATGTTGACCAGCGGCCAGACGTACAACCTTCGCCTGTCGACTGGGTCGGGGATCACGTACGTGGCTATCCCGATCCGTGAGGGCACGGACAGCGGCTTCAACTCCTACCGCTTCACAGACGGCGACGGGCAGAAGACCACCAACGGGTCCAGCTGGGCCAACTGCTACGCCTACAGTCCGGTCGACCTCCAGTTCTACTTCCACTGAACCCGGCCGCTACCGGCCGACGGATTACGCAAACGGACGCGCCTCGGCAATTCCGCGTGCTAGCCTGAGGGTCATGCGGATCGCATTTGTCGCCCATGTCAATGGCGGCAGGTCGGGTGTGTTCCACAAAATCGCTGGGCAAATTGCAGAATGGCGAGCGCGCGGCCATGAGGTTCGCGCGCTCGTCGCTACCAGGGACGACACCACGCCTTGGACTGAGCTTCAGGACGTCGCCTGCCACCGATACGGCGGCGCCGTTTCTCGCCTCAACGCCATGACCAGGCTGGTCCGTGAGGCCAGGGCTTTTCGGCCGGACGTGGTGTATGTGCGGTGGGACATGTTCTACCCGCCCATGCTGTGGTTCCCCAGACGAGCTGCGCTGGTTGCGGAGGTCAACACGGACGACCTAGCCGAGTACGCGCTAGGGTCGAGCGGAAGGGCGCGCTACAACTCGGCCACTCGCCGGTTCCTGCTCGGTCGAGCGCGAGCGCTCGTCTTCGTCACCGATGAGCTCAGCGCCAGCCCGTCCTTCCGCTCGTTCCGGGGCCAGCACCGAGTCGTCACGAACGGAGTCCGCCTCGACGATTACCCGCATCTACCGGCGCCGGCCAACGAGCGGCCACGCCTCGCGTTCGTGGGAACGGCCGGGCAACCATGGCATGGCATCGACAAGATCGTGCGATTGGCGGCCATTCGGCCGGACTGGCAATTCGATCTCGTCGGGATGGGAACGACGACGGTCGATGCCCCGCCCAACGTGACGTGGCACGGCCAGCTCGAGCGCCAGGGCGTGCTCGCGGTCCTGGCTCGAGCCGACGTGGGCATCGGGACGCTCGCGCTGCACCGGAAGTCGATGTCGGAGGCCTGCTCGCTCAAGGTCCGCGAATACCTCGCGGTGGGGCTGCCGGTGATGTACGCCTACCGCGATCTTGACGCGGATTCGCTCGGCCGGTACAGCCTTCGGATCTCCAACAGCGAGACCAACGTCGAGGACGACCTGGCCCAGATCGATTCGTTTGTGGCCGCGTCGATGGGGGTCCGCGTTCCCAGGGCGAGCATCGCCCATATCGACATGGCACACAAGGAGGCGGAGCGACTCGCTCTGTTCGAAGCACTTGCTGACAGGTAGGGCGATGTCGCGCTATTCGCAGAGCGCGGTGACCGCCGGCGTACTGGCGAGCGCCGCGGCGATCGCACTGGGCGCCGGCGCGCTGCTGGCCGTCATGCCGGGGTTCGCCTATCAGATCGGGCTCGTCCTCGGGGTCGCGGCTCTCGTCGGCGCCGCCTTGTGGACCGCCTCGGGCCGGGTCCTGAACCCGGCGTGGATAGTGATCACGTGGCTCTATCTCATCGGGCCGGTCGGGACCTTCCTGATCGACCACGGCGTCGGCCTGCAGATGACGGCGCTCGCAACGCTGGCCCCGATCACGTTCGTTGCGGCCGTCCTCTTGACGAAGACGGACGTGCGGGATCGATTGATCCTCTTGGGCCCGCTCGCGTTTCTCCTCTTCCTGGCCGCGCTGTCGCTGGCCTGGTCGGAGGACCCGGATTACGGGGCGACCAAGTTGACCCTGTCGGTCTGGACGGGATTCCTGCCGGCGGCCTGCGTGCTGGTTCTGGCGGCCGCGTCCCAGCGAGTCTCCTGGGCGCTGATCGTGGCGCTGGGGCTGATGTCCGCGGTCGCGCTGATTGCCTACGCCGCCCCGTCGGCCGACTATCCTGGCCGCCCGACCCTCTTCGGTGAGAACCCGATCTGGGCGGCCAGGGCCTTGTTCGTCGGGGCCCTCGTGGCCATCTTCGGCCCATTTCCCAGCCTGGTGCGCTTCGTCTCGGCTGCCCTGATGATCGCCGCCGGGCTCATGACCCTCTCGCTCGGCCCGGCGCTGGGGCTGGCGATCGGAGTATGGGCCGGAGTCGGCGAATCCTTCCGTCGCGGCAATCGCCTCGAGCCCCGGTTCCTGGTCGTCTGGACCGCGCTGGGAGTGCTGATGGGCATTGCCGTCCTGATCGCCCTGTCCGGCAGTCCCGAAGGCGACACGTCCCTCATCTCGAGCCTGGCCAGACAGCAGGACGTGACTTCGCGCCAGGCGTATCTCGGGGCCTCCTTGCCCCTCTTTGCGCAATCGCCGCTTGTGGGCATCGGGATCGGCGGTTTTGCCGCGACCGGCCTCGACACCTACCCGCACAACCTGTTCGTCGAGGTTGGACTGGAGCTCGGGCTGCTCGGGCTCATCGCCTTCGGTGGCTGGTTGTGGCTCGCCATCCGCGGCGCCGCGGGCTCGCCAGTGCTCGTGGCCCTCGTCGTCGGCACTACCGTCTTCACGCTCTTCAGCGGCAGCCTCGGCTCCAATACCGAGTTCTGGATCTTCACAGCCCTCGCTGTCGCAAGGTACCCGATGGCCCGCAGGCAACCTGCAGCGCTGGAAGCGTCGCCGTGACTGATCGCCGGCGCCTCCTGTTCGTTACAACTTCGATGGCACGTGGCGGCGCCGAGCGGCAGGTCGTGGATCTCAGCGCGAAGTTCACGTCTCGCGGCTGGAACGTGGCCGTGCTCTCGATGACGACTCCGTACGACTTCGTTGACGAGCTCGAGGCGGCGGGGGTCGAGGTGGCGAGCCTGCACATGAAGCGCGGCCGGCCGACACCCGCCGCGTTCGTGCGGTACGGGCGGTTCGTCCGACGCTGGCGTCCGGACCTGGTCCACAGCCACATGGTCCACGCCAACCTGCTCGCCCGATTCGGTCGCGTCTTCGTGCCGTCGACCCCGGTGGTCTGCACGATCCACAACGTCAACGAGGGGCGGCGGTGGCGCGAGATCGCCTACCGCCTGACGGACCCGTTTGCGAACGTGACGACTGCGGTTTCTCGCGCTGCGGCGGAGAGGTTTGTCCGCGTGGGAGCCGTTCCGCGCCGGCGGATGCTCTTCATGCCGAATGGCCTGGACTTCAGCCGAGCGCCTGCCACGGAGGCCGAACGGGCGCGGCTCCGGAGTGAACTGCACGCCGGGACCGGCTTCCTGTGGGTGGCCGTCGGGCGACTCATGCCGGAAAAGGGCCACGACATTCTCATCTCGGCACTCAAGCACGTCGGCGAAGTGCGGCCGGACGCCCGCCTGGTCATTGCGGGCGAGGGTCCGCAGCGGCAGCCGCTCGAGGCCCTCATCGAGCGTCTCGGCGTGGCTGATAAGGTCACGCTGCTAGGCGAACGGACGGACGTACATTCGATCCTGGCCGCGGCGGACGCGTTCGTGATGTCGTCGCGCTGGGAGGGCCTGCCCATCTCACTGCTCGAAGCGGCCTCGCAGGCGCTCCCGATGGTCTCAACCGATGTCGGCGGTTGCCGCGAGGTCGTCAACCCGGACGTCGGCGGCGTGCTCGCGTCCCCGGAGATGGGCGCCCTCGCGACGGCCATGCTCGACGTCATGGGCCGGAGCGCAGAGGAGCGGGCGAGAATGGGCCGGGATCTGCGAGACTTCGCCCGGTCCGAGTTTGACCTCGACGAGGTCGTGACTCGATGGGAGTCGCTCTACTCGTCTCTGATCGCAAGGCGCCCGGCTCGAAGCTCCCACCCGGCTCGCCATTCCGGCGAGTGAGCCATGGCCCAAACGCATCCGACCTTCATCGTCGAAATCCCTCAGCACCGGAGTGCCGAACGGGAATACGCGCTATCCGTGCTCCTGGCCGATTGGCTGCACCTGTCCTACTGCGTTCGCGTCGACCCGGAGCTTCGCGAGACGCGGCTCCGGCTTGCGTCCGGTCTGAGCAACGTCGTGGTCGCAATCCCCGACATCCTGCTTGCTCCGAACACCGCGTGGCTGTCGCCGGAGAGCCTGCCCCCCGAATCGCCTCCGGTCGTGGACCTGCCGGAATGGACCGGTCACGCCGGGCGATTGCCCCTGCTCTTCGCCACGCCGGATGAACCCGCCGGCCTGACTCGAGGCGATGACGGCCGTCTCGCGCTCGGCTGGGATCTACTCGGCGCTCTCCTGTTCATGCTGGCCCGGTACGAGGAGTACGTGAAGTCTGCCGAGTCGGACATCCATGACCGCTTCCCGTCGTCGGCCACGTCCCTGGTCATGTCCGGCTGGCATCAGCACCCCGTCTGCGACATGTACCTGCACGTCTTCGCGGCGATCGCGCGCCAGGCCTGGCCGGGTCTCGAGCTCGAACCCGATCCATACCAGGGGCTGCAGATCGGCCACGACGTCGACCATCCCTCGTCGTCGATGCTCTGGCATGGTGCCGGCAGGATCCGGATCCTGGCCGGGGACGTGATCGTGCGGCGAGATCCGCTCCTGGCCATTCGGCGAGCGTCCGCGTTCCTGCCGTGGGCCGCACCCCTCGCGCCCCACGACCCCTTCAACACGTTCGACTTCCTCATGACAGCCAGCGAGCGGGCCGGAGTCGCCAGCACCTTCTTCTTCATCACGGACGACACGGCGACACCGGCAGGGTCGACCTTTCGGGTCTGCGACCCATGGGCGGCCCGGCTGATCTCCGAGATCAGCAGGCGCGGTCACTTCTTGGCTCTTCACGGCAGCTACAACAGCAACGGGCGCGCCGACCAGCTCGCTCGGGAGTGGGATTTACTCGCGGATGCCTGCCATGCAATTCCGCCGGATCGTCTCCGCCGCGCCATCCGCCAGCACTACCTCCGCTGGACTCCCGGTGAGACGTGGCGTGCGCAGGCCGAGGCGGGCCTGCTCGAGGACGAGACGCTGGCTTTCGCCGACACGATTGGCTTTCGAGCCGGGACGGCCCGCAGCTACCCAGCCTTCGATCTCCTACGCGGCGAGACACTGTCACTGCGCGTGAAGCCGCTCCACGTCATGGACATCGCGCTGGCCCGCGCCGCCGCGAGCCCGGATGAAGCCGACGCGCACGCGGTCGAGATGGAGCGGTTGACGCGGGCCTACGGTGGGACCTTCTCCATCCTGTGGCACAACAGCCGGCTCGAGACACCCCGGGCCCGGCAGCGCTACTCCAGGCTGCTTGCGGCGCTCCGGGGCTGAGTCAGAGCTCGACATCGCTGAGCTCCGTCGCGAGCGCGACCGCCTCCGGCTGCTTGACGCTTTCCGGATCGAAGCGGGCGAGCGCCAGCCACGAAATGAGGCCGTAGGCGATGTACATGACGCAGCCGGCCGCGCTCAGAACCACTACCGCTCCGAAGGCTGACAGATGCAGCGCTGCCGCGAGGAGGACGCTGCCGCCCAGCAGGCCGAGCCGGAGGAACTCGCGAACGAGCTGGAGGCCCTGCCGCTCGACGACGTAGAGGATGTCGCCGGTCGACGTCAGGACGAAGGCCGCGTAGAACAATGGCACGAGAACGGCGACGAAGATCCCCGCGTCACGCCAGCTCTCGCCGAAGATCGGCCCCACCAGGACCGGCGTCGCCACGGCGATGAGGATTGCGGGGCCGATCGCAATCCGGGCAAGCGCCCATGTCGTCTGCCTGAACAACCTCCGCAGCTCCGCGGGTTGACCTCGGGCGAGGCGCGCGCTGTCGGCGATGAAGACCTGACCGACCGCACCCGCCAC
Organism: uncultured Anaerolineaceae bacterium; assembly: GCA_964603175.1. Classification (GTDB taxonomy): domain Bacteria; phylum Chloroflexota; class Limnocylindria; order Limnocylindrales; family CSP1-4; genus Fen-1039. The sequence continues at coordinate 10,085 of CAZRUC010000008.1, read as the reverse complement.
CAGGGTGAGCGGCAGGTACATGATCCGTTCTGCGAGGGCGTATTGCCCCCCGACGGTCGTCCCGTAGCAGGCGATGAGGACGAGGAGCGGCGCCCGCAGACCGAGCGCGCCGAGCAAGGCCGACCAGCTCGAGAAGATCGGAAATCGCCGATATCGCTTTGCCGCGGTCAACATGCCCGCGCCGGAGATCTGCCGGAAGGCGGCGGCGTGCGTACGCCAGGCCGCCCGGACGAGCCGCTCGGAGCCCGCGACGGCTCCCGCGACCGCGCCGATGACCAGGCCCGGCGCGCCCAGCTTCGCGATGCCCAGGCCGACCTGGGTAAGGACGAGGCCGACGCTCTGGGCCAGCCGGTTGAGGCCGATTTCCGAGAAAGCCTTCGTTCGGATGGCCCAGTTAGTGAAGACCGAGACGACGCCTCCGGCGAATTGGGCCAGGACGAGGAGGAGGAGGTAGGGGCCAAGCGCCGATGCGCCGAACAGTGAGAGGAGCCAGGGCCCAAAAAGGGTCAGCAGAACGGCGGTCAGCGCGCACATGGCGAGGTTGACGAGCAGCGACAGGCCGAGCAGGTTCGCCGCCGCGACGTCGTCCTCGGGGAGTGGGATCGCGAACTCGTAGCGCAGGCATGTCACCGAAACCAGGATCAGGATCGAGGTCGCAGCCGAGTAGATGCCGTAATCGGACGGGGTGTACAGCCTTGTCAGAACGGGCGAGGTGAGGATGACGATCAGCTGGCCGACGCCGGTACCGGCGACGATAGCCATCGTCGCCCGCAGGAATCCGCCTGCCGGCATCGCTTCCAGGATGCGCTGGCTGAACCTCATCGCTGGGTTGCGGGTTTCACGCCTCACTCACGCCGAAACGAGCGGCTGCTCACGGTACCAGGCGACCGTTCGGGCGATGCCCTCCTGGAGCGGCACGGCGATTTCGAAACCGAGGGCTTGCCGCGCGAGCGAGATGTCGGCCCGCGAGTGCAGGATGTCGCCCGGTCGCGGCGGCCCCACGACGGGGTCCACTCGCCGTCCCGTCTCGACGCAGATCGCGTCGAGGAGCTCGAGCAGACTGTGCCCCTGGCCGGAAGCAACGTTGCAGGTGAGGCCCGAAGGGATTTCGGGGCGGCATGCGGCCAGGTTGGCGTCGACCACGTTGTCGGCGTACACGAAGTCGCGCGTGATCTCGCCGCTGCCGTTGATCACAGGACGCTGGCCGCCCAGCACGGTGGTTACGAAGCGCGGCACTACCGCGGCGTACTCGGCCGCTGGGTCCTGGCCCGGTCCGAAGACGTTGAAGTAGCGGAGGACCACCGTCTCGACGCCGTGATGGCGACCGAGCGTGTGCAGGTAGTACTCCGCGGCAAGCTTGCTGACGCCGTACGGGGAAATGGGGTTCGGCGTCTGGCTCTCGCGGCAGGGCATCTCCTTTGAAACGCCGTAGACGGCCGACGAGCCAGCCAGGACGACGCGCCGGGCGCCGCCGCGCGCCGCCGCGACCAGGACCTCGATGGTTCCGCCGACGTTGACCTGATCCGTCAGAGCAGGCTCTTCGAGGGAGCGGGCGACGGATGCGATCGCCGCCTCGTGAAGGATCACCTCGCAGCCCCGGGCGGCTCTGTCCAGAGCTGCGGGATCCAGGACGCTTCCCACCGTCAGCTCGATGTCGTCGGCGTAGGGATCGAGCCGAGATCGAAGCCCGGTCGAGAAGTCGTCGATGACGGCTACCCGATCGCCGCGAGCCAGCAGCCGGCGCACAAGATGGTGGCCGATGAAGCCGGCGCCGCCGGTCACGAGGACTTTCACTCGGTGGACCTTGCCGGCGACTCCTGAGCCTCAGGGTCCTGTGGCTCCTCCGTCGCCTCATCGGCCCGTTCGTACTCGGCGTAGTAGCCCGCGTACGCCCGGGTCACGGCCGATGGCGCTCGGTTGAGAACCGCGCCGAGAACATGGGAGCCGGTCTTCTCGAGCGCCTTCGACCCGAGTCGGGCGGCGCCCTGTCGGCTGAGATCCGAGTCGACGACCAGGAGCGTTCCATCGAAGAGCGTGCTCAGGACGGCCGGGTCCGTAACCGCCTGGAGCGGCGAGCTGTCGCATACGATCAGGTCGTAGCGCTGCCGGAGTTCCTCAAGGACCGTCCGCATTCGGTGGGACCCGAGCAGCTCGGCCGGGTTCGGCGGAAGCGGGCCCGTCGTGAGGACCGACAGGTTCTCCTGTTCGGTCGCCTGCACCACCGACTCGATCCCGACCTCGTCGCTCCGCAGCAGCGTGGTCAGCCCTTGCTGGTTCGGCAGATCGAAGAGCAGGTGGACGCCCGCACTGCGGAGATCCGCATCTACGAGAATGACACGCCGCCCCTCCATGGCGAAGACGACCGCGAGGTTGCAGGACGTCACCGTCTTGCCTTCGCCCTTCAACGAGCTGGTCACGAGCAAGGCCCCGAGGGATTTGTCAACGCACGCGAATTCGATGTTCGTGCGAAGCGTCCGATAGGCCTCCGCAGCCGCCGAACGTGGGTACAGAAGGGTGGTCATCGTGTGCAGCTCGTCCTGGCCTCGCGGGTTCTTGAGCCGCGGTAGCGTGCCGAGCGTGCTCAGCCCAGTGACCTCCTGAATGGTGTCCGCGTCCCGGATGCGATCGTCGAGATGTTCCGCGATGAAGGCGACCGCGACTCCGACGAGGACGCCCAGCAGGGCCGCAAGCAGGACGTTTAGGGAGACCCGCGGTGAAACCGGCGAGTTGGCCGGCACGGCCGGCTCGATGACGCTCAGCAGATTGGCGGCATCCGTCGAAGAGAACGACAGAAGGCCCGCGTACGTCGAGCGGAGCGTAACCAGCTGGCCCTGGTAGGTCTGCAGCTGGGCTTCCTGAGCTGAGGTCCGGTTCGAGAGGGCGACGAGGGCGTCCATCTCCGCCTGGATCATATTGATCTGGTCCTGCGTGGCCGTCAGGTCCGCGTCGATGGATTTTCGGAACTCCGTCTGCTGGCCCTGGACTGCTGGCGAGGCGATGAGCTGGGCGGCCATGGCGTTCGCGATGGCAGCGGCCTGAGATGCGTCCGAGTCCTGGGCAGTGATCGTCATGAGGGCGCTATCGCTGGACGCGTCCGCGTGGACGCGGGCCGCAAGGGAATCTGAGGTGTTTGGCAGGCTCAGCTTCTTGATGACCGCCTCGAGGATCGGCCGGGTGGTCGCGACTTTCGCGTACGTCCGGGACAGCTGCTGCGAGACCAGCAGCTGGTCGTAGTTGGGGGGCATCGCCGACAGGGACTGGCCTACAACGAGAGTGCTCTTGGCCTCGTAGACGTTGGGCAAGCGGCTGCTGATGAGGAACGCCGCGCACATGGCCACCACGACGCAGATGGCTACCAGCGGAGACCACTTTCTCACCAAGGCGATCTGGCGCCGAAGATCCACGGTCTCCTCCCTATCCCGAAACAGGATTGCCGCTGCGGCGCGGGGTCGCCAAGATCATCGACCGGCTAGCTGGGACCGTCAACCATCGCTGTCGAGACCTCACCGTTGGGAGCCGGCGCCTGCTGCTGCGCCTCAGCTGACGCAACGGGGAAGCTCGCTCGAAAAAACTACCGTTGCGTGGAGGGCAACATACTCCTGTTCCGGGTAGGCCGTCAGCACAATAGTGCTGGTTGATTGTTGCCGGAAACAACCAAGTCGGACGACGCAGACGCGGGCTAGAAGTTCTGGGGTCGAATAGGCGCCTGCTGGGTCGTTGAATGGGGACTCTACCCGGGGGGATGCGCGTGGCTGTTCACCTTCCTTCGCAAGCGGCAGGTCTGGTCGGTGGGTTTCGACGCGGCTGGTCGCGTAGTCTCGCGCTGGACTTGAAACGGGCCTTCGGGGACTGGGCGGGCCAGTTGAGGGGCCGGTACTTCCTCGCGCTCGATCTCGGCATGATTGTTGCCGCGGCGTACGGCGCTCTGGCCCTTCGCCTGGACCGGATCGACGGCCCGTTCGGAATCGCAGGCTTCCCCGCCGCCGTCGCGGTCCTCCTGGTCGTGCGCACGGCGGTCAACGTGCGGAGTGGGCTCTACAGCCGGCGCTGGCGCCACGCCAGCGTTCCAGAGCTCGAGCGGATCATCGCGGCCGTGTGCGTCGGCTCGCTCCTCAGCATCCTCGTCTTCGCGGCGCTGTCCCTGGCTTCAGGCCAGGCGCTGACCAGGGGAGTCCCTCGCTCCTTCTGGCTCATCGAGCCACTGCTCGGTTGCTTGACCCTCGGCGGCCTGCGGCTGTCGATCCGTGCGGCAACCGAAGCCGCCCCGACGGGCCGTCGTGTCGCCGTCGCCGGCGCCCAGGCCACGCTTCTCTACGGCGCGGGTGAGACCGGCACGCCCCTCGCGCGCTCGGCCTTTCGGCACCCTCGCTCCGGGGTCGTGCCCGTCGGGTTCCTCGACGACGATCCGAAGCTCCGCGGCGCCGTCGTTGCAGGGTTGCGGGTGTACGGCGGGCTCGAATGCCTTGCCCATGCCGTGGCGGTGACCGGCGCCCGAACGCTCCTTATCACGATGCCCAGCGCCAGTGGCAAGACGGTCCGCCGGGTCGTCGACGCGGCGTTGGAGCTCGGCCTGCAAGTCCGGACCGTACCCTCGATGGAGGCTCTGCTCGACGGCACCGTTGACGCGTATCGCATTCGCCCGGTCCGAGTCGAAGACCTCCTGCGGCGACCGGCTATCGCAGGCAGCAGAAGCGTCGATGCCGAAGCGATCATTCGTAACAAGGTGGTCGTCATCACGGGCGCCGGCGGCTCGATCGGGTCGGAGCTGGCGCGGCAGGTCTTCAGCATGGAACCTCGCCAGCTTGTCCTGATCGACCGAGCGGAAAGCCCGCTGTACCTCGTGCAGCGCGAACTCGAGATGCGACGCGAGCACCAGTTGGCCGCCACACAGATCTCGGTTCATCTCGCGAGCGTCGCCAACGCCGCGGCCATGAGCCGGATCCTGGGTGAAGAGCGGCCGAGCGTCATTTTCCATGCCGCCGCGTACAAGCACGTTCCCATGCTGGAAACGCATCCGTCGGATGCCGCCTACGTCAACATCCGGGGCACGATGGCGCTCCTGGATGCCGCGACCGAGGTTGGCGTGGAGCGCTTCGTCTTCGTCTCCACGGACAAGGCGGTTCGGCCGTGCAGTGTCATGGGCGCAAGCAAGCGGATCGCCGAGTTGCTCGTGGCCGATGCCGCTCGGACGACGGGACGGCCGTACGTCTCGGTCCGGTTCGGCAACGTCCTCGGCTCGAACGGCAGCGTCATCCCGATCTTCCAGCAGCAGCTCGAAGCTGGCGCGCCGCTGACGATCACCCATCCGGACATGACCCGCTTCTTCATGACGATCCCAGAAGCGTGCCGGCTCATCCTCGAGGCGGGAGCCAGCGGCAAGCAGGGCGACCTGTTCGTGCTCGACATGGGCGAGCCGGTCCGCGTCCTGGACCTTGCTCGCGATCTCGTCCGGCTGGCAGGGCGCGACCCGGACAGCCAGCCCATGGAGACGATCGGGCTTCGGCCCGGCGAGAGGCTCCACGAGGAGCTGTTCTACGACTCGGAGGAAGTCGAGCCGACGGACAGCCCGAAGGTTCTCCGGGCGATCGCCAAGCAACCGCCCGGCGACGTTCGAGATCATGTCGCGCGGCTGCTCAGGCTGGCCACCGGCGATCGCGAGGCCGAGTTGGGCGCGGCCATGATGGACTACGCTCGAGTGTGCGGCGGAATCGGCATGACGACGCTCGCCCCCCATGACGATTGTGAACAAGAAGACATCCTGGTCCGCACCGGCAATCTCCCGGACGACGATGTTGCGGCTGCTGCGGTACCGACCGTATCGGCAGACACCGGGGTCGGTTCGGAGGTTGGTCGATGGCACTGAACGCTGGTGTCCGGAGTCGGCGAGAGCCGCGTACGGTTGGGCTGGCGAGGCCGGACATCGGACCGCGTGAACTCGAGCTTGTGACCCAGGTTCTCGAGAGCGATATCCTCGCCCTCGGTCCGTTCGCGTTGCGGTTCGAGGAGGCCGCCGCGACTCTCGCCGGCCGCAGGTACGCGGTTGCCTGCGCGAGCGGGACGGCCGCGCTGCACATGGGCGTGCGGGCCCTCGGGATCGGCCGAGGGGATGAAGCCATCACCACCCCGTTCAGCTTCGTCGCTTCCGCCAACTGCCTCATGTACGAAGGCGCGATCCCGAGGTTCGTCGACATCGAGGAAGACAGCCTCGGAATGGACCCGGACCTCGTCGAGGCGGCAGTCACGAGCCGCACCCGCGCACTGGTGCCGGTGCACGTATTCGGGCGGCCGTGCCGCATCGACCGGCTGATGGGCATCGCTCGCCAGAAGGGCTGGTACGTGATCGAGGACGCCTGCGAGGGACTGGGGTCGAGCCTCAACGGCAAGGCGCTCGGGAGCTTCGGCGACGTGGGGGCGTTCGCCTTCTATCCGAACAAGCAGGTCACCACAGGAGAAGGCGGGCTGGCCCTGACGGACGATCCGGACATGGCGGAGATGTTCCGGAGCCTGCGCAATCAGGGCCGCGACACCGACGGGACGTGGCTCCGGCATATCCGGCTCGGCTACAACTATCGCCTCGATGAACTCTCGGCTGCACTCGGAGTGGCTCAGTTCGAGCGGCTCCACCAGCTTCGAGACGGCCGCAGCCGCGTAGTCGCTGCCTATGAGCGCGCCTTCGGCGGCTGTGACTGGCTAACGCTTCCGCGGGCCGGAGCGAGGGAGACCGTGGATTGGTTCGTCTATGTAGTCCGCCTCCATCCTTCCATCGACCGCGATGCCGTCATCGGCAGGCTTGCGGAGCGAGGGGTCCAGTCGCGGCCGTACTTCGCCCCTCTCCACCTCCAGCCTTTCTATCAGGCCGAGTTCGGCTACAAGCACGGCGACTTCCCTGTCACCGAACGTGTGGCAGCATCGACGCTCGCTCTTCCGTTCTCGAGTCGACTGCCGGACGAGGATGTGGAGTACGTGGCCGCGATGCTGGCGGAGGCAGTGGAGTGAGCCGCTCCGCGCGGCCGGAGAAGACACCGGTGCTCGTCGTGTCCGGTCACACGATGGCCCTCGCAGTCGTTCGTGCTCTCGGTGAGAATGGCATTCCCGTTGCTGTGCTCCACTACGACGCTCGCGACACGGCTCAGTCCTCCAGGTATGCAGTCGCGGATATCAAGATCCCGCACCCGCTCGTCGATGAACGGGCCTTCGTCGAGGCGATCGTGCGGCAAGCCCGCCGCTTCGGCCGCCCCGTTCTGATGCCCGCCTCGGACGAGAGCGTCGTCGCGATATCTCGAAACCGCGACGAGCTTGCTGATCACTGCGTGGTGGCCTGCCCCGAATGGAGCGTGACGGAGCGCTTCATCGACAAGGCTCGAACTTCCGCTCTTGCTGATGAGCACGGCATTCCGGCGCCGCGGACGATGGTGCCCACCTGCCTGGCCGACATGGAGAAGCAAGCTGCGTCGATCGGGTTTCCACTGCTCCTCAAGCCGGCCGAGAGTCATCTCTACAGCGCGCACTTCAAGCGCAAGATGGTCCTTGCCGTCGACATGTCGTCGCTGCGGACTGCGTACTGCGAGGCCGTCGATGCCGGTCTGGCAGTAATGCTCCAGGAGTTGATCCCCGGCGACGACTCGGCCGTCGTGAACTACAACTCCTACACCTGGGACGGGCAGCCGGTAGCCGAGTTCACCGCGCGCCAGCTTCGCAAGGCTCCGCCCGCTTTCGGCTCGCCGCGCGTGGCGAGGAGTGAGCGGATCCCGGAGGTCATCGAGCCCGGCCGGAAGATTCTCGCGGCCATGCGCTTCAATGGTTTCTCTTGCACGGAGTTCAAGCAGGACAGCCGCGACGGCGTCTACAAACTCATGGAGGTCAACGGCCGGCACAATCTCTCGGGCCTCCTGGCCGTCCGCTCCGGCATGAACTTCCCATTGATCCAGTACCGCCACCTGACCGAAGGGGTACTGCCCCGGGATTGCCTCTTCCGTTCAGGGATCTATTGGACCGATTTCTTCCGCGACATCGGCTACAGCGCCGCCTTCGCTCGAACCGAGCGCCACTCGCCGGCCGACTACGTGCGGCCATATGCCCGGCGGCAGTGCGACGCCGTCTTCGATACGCACGACATAAAGCCCTTCTGGGTCCGGCTCAAGTACCTCACTGGAAACGCGGTCGATTCCGGCAAGTCAATTCTGGGCAAGTAGTGCAGGGAGTCACGATGGAAACGCGGACGATCGTCTGCAACTCGTGCGGCGCCGATAGATACGAGGCCCAGTCCCGCGTAGGCGATTGGAACATCGGCCGTTGCGGCGCCTGCGGCCTCGTCTACGTCAATCCCGCGCCATTTTTCGAGCCGACGGACGAGTTCTCCGAGATCTCCAAGGCGTTCGAGTACACCGAGTACATGCATGCGCCGATAACCGAAGTCATCCTGGCTTTCGAGCGCCGTCAGTTCGAGGCCAACGTGGCTGAGGTCGCGCGCCTGAGTCCCGAGGCCGTCTCCAACGGTCGCCGCCGGTTCCTCGACATCGGCTGCGGCTCGGGTGCGTCCGTGCGGGCGGCCAAAGATCTCGGCTGGACGGCCACCGGCATCGACATCGATCCGCAGCTCGTAGCTCACGGCCGGGAGGAGCTGGCCGTGGATTTGCGGTGCGGGATTGTGACGAAGATGGATCTGCCCGCCGGCGGGTTCGACTTCATCAAGCTGCGCGACGTGATCGAGCATTTTCCGAACCCCCTGGAAGTTCTGACCAGGATTCGCCCGCTGCTTGCGCCGGGCGGAGTGCTTCTAATCGTGACCCCGAACGAAGGCGGCATCGCAACCAGAGCCAGGCTGGTTCTCCGGCGTAGGCGGACGCTCGTGGCCACTGTCCCGCCGCCCCACCACCTGCATTCCTTCGCGCCGCGTTCGCTCGTGCGGACGATGCGGCGTGGCGGCTTTGAGCCGAGCCGCACGTTTACTACCTCTCCCACGAACTGGCGATACGTAACGTCGCACAACATGGCGCGGGCTCGAAGCCACCCCGCCCTCCGACCAGTGTGGGGTGCCGGAACCGCAACGGGCATGGGCGCGGTCCTCGTTAGCTGGGCGCGTCCGAGATAAGGCAAAAGGAGCTGCTCGCCCGATGAATCGTCTCCGCGGCCCCCGCCTGGCGATCAAGCGCACCATAGACCTGGTCGGCGCAGGAACGGCTGCGATTCTCCTCTCGCCCGTCATCGTGGTCGTGGCGCTGACGATTCTGATCAAGGACGGGCGGCCGATCCTTTTCCGGCAGGCACGGCCGGGCCTCGACGGACGCACCTTCACGATCTACAAGTTCCGGACCATGCGGCTCCTAAGGCCGGGCGAGGTTTTCTATCTGACCGACAACGAGCGACTCACCAGGCTCGGCGAGTTCATGCGGCGATCGAGCCTGGACGAGTTGCCGGAGTTGTGGAACGTGCTGCGAGGCGACATGAGCCTGGTCGGTCCTCGCCCGCTCCTGACCGAGTACCTCGAGAAGTACTCGCCGGAGGAGTCTCGCCGCCACTCGATGAGGCCGGGGATCACCGGCTGGGCGGCGGTCAACGGCCGGAATGCGTTGATGTTCAAAGAGCGGATCAAGTTCGACGTGTGGTACGTGGACCACTGGGGTCTATGGGTAGACGCCCGCATCGTCGGGATGACTCTCTGGCAAGTGATCCGGCGTCAGGGCGTGTCTACGACGGAAGACCTGGCCCTGGGCTTCCCGCTGCCCGATGTGAACGAGAACGCCGCCTCTACCGAATCGAGTCCGGCGGCCATGACGCCCGAGACCCCCTAGGTGGGTGAAGGCCTGCAGCTCCACGGTGCGGCCCTCGCCGAACGGAACGCAGTTGGCACGCGCGCTACTCAGCCTAAGTGAACTTATGCGCTTAGGGCATCGTCGGTAGGAATGAGGTGCTTGCGCTTCGGGTAGTGGAACACCCCGCGAGTCGGGTAGAGCACGCGCCTCTGACAGCGTAGCGTTGCACCATGAGCCGAGAGGTCGAGGATTTGAACCGGCGCCTACTGCGCGCCCGGGACGCCATGGACCGCGCCTACGCCGAGCCGCTCGACATCCGCGCCGTGGCCGCGG
>CAZRUC010000007.1:15223-20004 GCA_964603175.1 uncultured Anaerolineaceae bacterium | reverse complement strand
GCACCTTTGCCGAGCTGCTCAATGCGCCCCTGGCGATCGTGGAGAAGCGCCGCATTGGCAACCTGGATCGGACAGAGGTCCTGAACGTCATCGGCGACGTCCACGGCAAGCGCGCCATCATCGTCGACGACGAGATCGACACCGGCGGCACTCTCATCCAGATAGTCAACGCCCTCCAGCGCGAAGGCGTGACCGAGATGTATGCCTGCGCCACTCATGCAGTTCTGTCGGACAAGGCCATCGAGCGCATCGCCCAATCGCCGCTGCGCGAGGTAGTCGTCACCGACTCGATTCCGATCCCCCCCGAGAAGCGGGGCGGCAAGATCAAGGTCATTACGCTCGCCCCGCTGATCGCCGAAGCCATCGTGCGGATCCATCGCGGCCAATCCGTGGGGGCGCTCTTCACGAGCGAGGTCCAGTTCACGCAGGAGATGCTCCTGTGGGATGTGGACGACGAAACCGCTCGGCTCCCGGAAGGTGGCAACGGCCGGTCGGTCGGCCCGACCCGAGAGCCCGACGGCGAGACGGCCGGCAGCTGACGTGGAACGATCGTGACTCTGCGGCTTCATCGACCCGATTCCGGAGGCGCGCTCCGACCCGGCGCCGAGACGGACCGGGATTGGCGCGAGGAGCTTCATGCCCGCCGCTGGCGAGCTGCGCTGCTGCGCAATCCCGAGATGAACCCGACCTCCACTCGCGTCGCGATCGCGTTCTGGCTGGCGCTGGCCATCCTCACGTTTGTTCTCTTGATCGTCGGCTACGGGACGCACTTCTGGACGCTGCCCGCCGCCATCATCTGATGGTCACTCCCCGTACGATTCTCGGCCAACGCAGGCTGGCCTATACTTGGCGCCCGGCTCTCGGTGCTACCGAGTGGCCGTCGTCGGCGGACGCCGAGGGGCGGAACCGCCCGCGGCCGATGCCCAGGCCCAGGCCCGCGGTGCGGGCCACTAACGATCGTAGGCACTAATGCTTGGCTTCCTGAGTCGCTTCGTCGACTCGAACGACCGGGAGCTCCGGCGCATCCAGCCCCTCGTGGACCGGACGACTGAGCTGGAGCCCGAGATGCAAGCGCGCTCGGACGATGAGCTGCGTGCCTTCGTCGACGAGATTCGCGAGGAGATCCGCGAGGCCGGCGAGCCCGAGGAACCCTCCGACGACGAGCTCCATCACGCCGAAATCGAGCGACGCCGCGAGCTCGCCCGAGAGCGGCGCAAGCGCGAGCAAGAGAAGCTCCAGGCAGCCATGGACCGTGTCCTGCCGGAAGTCTTCGCAGCGACGCGCGAGGCCATGGTCCGGACCCTCGGAATGCGCCACTTCGACGTCCAGCTCATCGGCGGCATCGTCCTGCACCAGGGCCGGATCGCGGAGATGCGCACCGGCGAGGGCAAGACCATGGCGGCACCTCTCGCCGCGGCGCTGAACGGTCTGACCGGCCGCGGCGTACACGTGGTCACGGTCAACGACTACCTGGCTCGGCGCGACGCCCAGTGGATGGGTCCGATCTTCCGCTTCCTCGGCCTCTCGGTAGGGATCATCACCCACGACACCTCGTACGTCTTCGAGCCGGGCTATCCCACGACCGACGAGCGGCTGCTCAACCTGCGGCCCTGCACGCGGATCGAGGCTTATGCCGCCGACATCACCTACGGCACCAACAACGAGTTCGGCTTCGACTACCTGCGCGACAACATGGTTACCGAGCTCGACCAGAGGGTGCAGCGCGGGCGCTTCTTCGCCATCGTCGACGAGGTCGACAACATCCTGATCGACGAAGCACGGACGCCGCTGATCATCAGTGGTCAAGCCGAGGAGTCGGCCGACAAGTACTTCCTGTTCGCCCGTCTCGTGCCGCGTCTGATCGCCCGGCCCGAGGGCGACGAGGAGGGCGGCGACTACTTCATCGACCTCAAGGACAAGGCGGTTTCGTCGACCGAGCAGGGCATCGGCAAGATGGAGCGGCTGCTCGGCGTTCCGAACCTGTACGACGACCCGGTTCTGGCTCGCTATTTCGAGTCGGCGCTGAAGGCCCACGCGCTCTTCAAGCGCGACCGCGACTACATCGTCAAGGATGGCGAGATCGTCATCGTGGATGAGTTCACGGGTCGCCAGATGCCGGGACGGCGCTGGAGCGAAGGCCTCCATCAGGCCGTCGAGGCGAAGGAAGGCCTGCGCGTTCAGCGCGAGAGCGTGACCCTGGCCACGATCACATTCCAGAACTACTTCCGCCTCTACGCGAAGCTGGCCGGCATGACCGGTACGGCCATGACCGAGGCCGAAGAGCTCCACAAGATCTACAAGCTCGAGGTCGTCGCGGTCCCGACCCACCGACCGATGATCCGCGACGATGACCCGGACCTCGTCTTCCGCAACGAGACCGGCAAGTTCAAGGGCCTGATCGACGAGATCGTCGAGATGCACGAGCAAGGTCGGCCGGTCCTGGTCGGCACAGTCTCGGTCGAGAAGTCCGAACGGCTGGCCGACATGCTCAAGCGCCGGGGCGTCAAGCACGAGGTCCTCAACGCCAAGTTCCACGAAAAGGAAGCGCCGATCGTGGCCCAGGCGGGTCGCGCCGGAGCCGTCACTATCGCGACGAACATGGCGGGCCGCGGCACCGACATCAAGCTGGGCGGCGACGCAGCCGGCCTGGCGTCCGAGATCCTCCACCGCCGCGGCCTGAACCCGGCCGAGGTCGACAAAGAGACATACGAGGGGGCGCTGGCCGAGGCCCGGGCCATCACCGACGCCGACCATGAGAAGGTCGTCGCGGCCGGCGGGCTCCACATCATCGGGACCGAGCGCCACGACTCCCGCCGGATCGACAACCAGCTCCGCGGCCGCGCAGGCCGCCAGGGCGACCCCGGCTCGTCGCGTTTCTACCTCTCGCTCGAAGACGACCTCATGAAGCGGTTCGCTTCGGACCGCGTCGCAGGCTTGATGGAGCGGATGGGCATGGAGGAAGACGATGCGATCGAATCGCGCATCGTCTCTAAGACGATCGAAGGGGCCCAGACGCGCGTCGAGGGCTACAACTTCGACATGCGCAAGCGCGTCGTCGAGTACGACGACGTCATCAACAAGCAGCGCGAAACGATCTACGAAGAGCGCGACAAGGTCCTCAACAACGAAGACCTGAGCGAGACCATCGAGTCGTTCGTGGATCAGGAGATCGACGCACTGGTCGATTCCCACCTGCCTCCGTCCGAACCGATCGATGATTGGGACATCGACGGCCTTGCCAAGGCCGTCGGCGCGATGGGGCTGACCGGCCCCGACCTGACCGCAGACGCCCTCAGCGAGCTGAATGGACGCGATGCGGTCGCGCTCTTGCTGAGGGACACGGCAGCCGACTCGCTCGAAGCGAAAGAGCAAGCCAACGTCGACGAGTGGGCCTTGATCGAGCGACTCGTCCTGTTGCGAACTATCGACTCGATCTGGGTCGAGCACTTGACCGAACTCGATGAGCTCCGTCAGGGCATATTCCTGCGTGGCTTCGCCCAGGAAGAGCCGCTGAATGCCTTCAAGAAAGAGGCTTACTCGCTCTTCGAGGAGATGACGGCCCTCATCCGCCACCAGGTCGCGACAACTATCTTCCGGGTTTCTCTCGTCCGCCAACCGGCTCCCCAGACGGCCGGCGAGGCCGACGGCGCGGCCAATACCGAAGGCGCAGGCAGCACCGAAACCGCAGGCGGTTCGACGACGGAAGCGAGTGCCGCCGCTTCCTTTGCTGCGGGCGCGGCGGCGATGCAGGCTCGGGTGAGCCAGACGAGCGCGGACGGCCGGTCGGGCGTCGCGACGGCAGGGCGACCAATTCCACGCCCATTGCCCGCCGGGCGGCCCATCGGCGGCTCCGGGAACGGCAGCAGCTCGGCGGGTCCCGGCGCCGTCCGGCCCGGATACACGCCGGCCGGGGTACGAATCGGTCGTAACGACCAGTGTTACTGCGGGTCAGGGAAGAAGTACAAGAAGTGCCACGGGAGCTAGCCGGCCGCCGGCAGCTCACCTGGAAACGTCGCCTTCTCGACCTGGCGCTCGTAGCCCTCGCATTCGCCGTCGCCTCGACCGCCCTGGTGGCCTACACCACATACCGAATCTGGGAAGTTGGGGGCCATGACACCCGTCGCCACGCCGACGCGATCGTCGTCCTCGGCGCGGCGCAGTACAACGGGCGTCCCTCTGCCGTTCTGGCGGCGCGCCTCGACCACGCCATCGAGCTCTACAAGGAGGGCGAGGCGCCGTGGTTCGTTGTGACCGGCGGGAAGCTGCCGGGCGACAGAACCACGGAAGCTGCAACGGAGCGGGCCTACGCGATCTCGAACGGGGTTCCCGCTTCCGCGATTCTGGGAGAGTCGACCGGGGGAACCACGCTCGAATCCATGCAGAACGTCAAGGCGCTCTTCGACGCCAACGGACTCGGATCGGCCGTGTTTGTGTCGGACCGGTCCCACATGCTGCGCGTCTTGCGCCTGGCTCAGGACCAGGACATCGAGGCCTGGGCCTCGCCTACCGAGACGAGCCCCGACGACATCGACCCGGACCTGCACTGGGACTCGACTCTCCACGAACTGGGGGCATTTGCGCTGTATTTCGCGGTCGAGCAATCCCACAGCGCAGTCCAGAAGGCGGCCACCCCACCGACCTCGGACCAGGTCCCGTCCGCCGCGCAGCGTTAGCGCCTCCATCGGCCTGGCGCCGTGGCGCCAAACGGCGACCACGGGGACTAACCGCTGCCACCCGTCGATCCCGACCAAATTTTGCGCCTATCCGCTCCGCACCCCCAT
>CAZRUC010000007.1:0-15123 GCA_964603175.1 uncultured Anaerolineaceae bacterium | reverse complement strand
GCTGCCACCCGTCGATCCCGACCAAATTTTGCGCCTATCCGCTCCGCACCCCCATTATCCGTCTGACTACGCATTTAACCCCTTGGCTATCCCGATTTGAAACCGTATACTCGGCCCATCGCGGGCGGGTCCGGACCCCGTTAACCGGTGCCAGCGCCCGACGAGGGGTCGAGTGACGTCATACTGAGGAGACTTGTGAAGCAGGCTGAGGAAGCGGCCTTCGTTGATCTCATCGCCTGCGAGCGCGACTGCCGGAACTGTAGTTATGCGGCTGCGCTCGACTGCGATGGCAACTGCGGCGTCTGCACCCACAACGCATATTGTCCCTGTGTGAACCCCGTCGTCGCCCGGAGCAAGAGCGCCCTGCGCTTGATCGAGCTCCGCCCGATCCTTCTCCAGGAC
Organism: uncultured Anaerolineaceae bacterium; assembly: GCA_964603175.1. Lineage (GTDB taxonomy): Bacteria > Chloroflexota > Limnocylindria > Limnocylindrales > CSP1-4 > Fen-1039. The sequence goes on along the minus strand of CAZRUC010000007.1, from coordinate 14,721 downwards.
GTTCGAGGCCGGTAGTGGAACCGGCTGAGATCCGCGACCTGGTCCTACGGATCCAGGCGACATCGGGGCGTCTTTGACCTCGCAGCGAAAGAAGGCCGTCTAGCCGGGCTGGACGAACGCACCGGCGAGGCAGGGTTCTGGGAAGACCAGCGTTCCGCCCAGAAGGTGCTGCGCGAGGCTGAGGCTCTCCGCGAGGAATTGACCCTTTGGCGCCACCTCGAAGCGCGCGCCAATTCCAGCGCGGAGCTGCTCGACCTGGCCCAGGAGGAAGACGACCAGGAACTCCTGGCGGATGTCTCCAAAGAGGCGGCTGAACTCGAGGGCGCGTACGCGGAAGCTCGAAGGGCGCTTCTCTTCGGCGGCCAGTACGACCAGCGCAACGCCATGCTCACGATCAGCGCCGGAGCCGGCGGCACCGAAGCTACCGATTGGGCCGAAATGTTGCTGCGCATGTATCTGCGCTGGGCCGAGCGTCACCGCTTCGGCACCGAGATCCTCGACCAGACCGAGGGCGAGGAAACCGGGATCAAGAGCGTGACCGCGGCCGTGGACGGTCGCGCGGCTTACGGCTTCCTCAAGGCCGAACGTGGGGTGCACCGGCTCGTTCGCATCAGCCCATTCGACTCACAGAAGCGCCGCCACACGACCTTCGCCCTGGTCGAGGTTCTGCCCGAGGTGGAAAGCGACCTCGAAGTCGAGCTGAACTGGGATGAGATCCGTATGGATACCTTCCGGGCCACCGGCGCCGGCGGGCAGCACGTCAACAAGACCGACTCGGCGGTCCGGCTGACGCATATCCCGACCGGCATCGTGTCGCAGAGCCAGAACGAGCGTTCCCAGACCCAGAACAAGGAGACGGCCGCGAAGATCCTCCAGGCCCGCCTCCTGGAGCGCGCGGTTGAAGAGCACGAGGCCGCGCTCCGCAAGCTACGCGGCGAGCATGTGGAAGCGGGCTGGGGCAACCAGATCCGAAGCTACGTCCTCCACCCCTATCAGATGGTCAAGGATCACCGCACGGACATCGAGACCGGCAACACGTCGGCCGTCCTCGACGGCGACCTGGACGCCTTCATGCAGGCCGAGCTCGAGCGCGAGGCAACCGGCACGGCCCTCTCGAGCGACCACACGGGGTCGGCGGCCGGATGACTGAGGCCGTAACCTGCCGGCAGCCGAGGGCGTACGAACTGGCCGAATGCGCGCTCATCTGGCACTCGGCCGTCGACGACTACATGCGGCGCCTGGCCCGGCCGCTGCCGCCACCGTACCTCGACCCGCTAATCGGACTGCTGCGACACTTGCTGGCGACCGACCCCGAGCGTTTCCTCGTGGCCGTGCGAACCGGACCACGAGTCGCGCCCTGGCAATCTCCGAGTCCGGCGCCCACTTTCGAGCGAATTGTTGGCTTCGGCATCGCCGTCCAACGTGAGCACGTCTGGTTCCTGTCGCAGTTGTACGTGCTGCCTGAGGAGCAACGGCGCGGCATTGGGCGGGCATTGCTCACTCGCATCATGCCGTCGCTGGCGCCCGAGGCGGCCCCGGAGAGCGCGGCGGAGGGCGCGACCTTGCCGTCCGGCGCACGCCCAGGTGTCATGGCGACCTGCACCGATTCCGCTCAGCCCGTTTCGAACGGTCTCTACGGCCGCTTTGGCATCGTGGCTCGAATGCCCGTCTTCAACCTCGTCGGGCGTCCAACCGATCCATCGACGCTGCCGGCGCTGCCGGCAGGCATCGAAGCCATCCCCCTGGAGACGCAGACGGCCGCCGGCGCCGCCATCGATTCGATCGACCGCGCGGTGCTCGGCTACGCCCACCCGGCCGACCACGACTACATCCGAGCCGAGGGACGAACCGGCTACCTGTACCGAGCGTCGGGCGGCGACCCCATCGGCTACGGCTACAGTTCGAAGGCGGGGCGCTTCGGACCGGTTGCGCTGCTCGATGACACGCTCACGGCGCCGGTGCTTGCCCATCTGCTGACCGCCATCGAACCGCGTGGCGCCACCAGCGCCTGGGTTCCGGGCGCCAACGACCGGGCCATGGTGGCCATGCTGCGTGCCGGGCTCAGGATCGAGAGCTTCCCGGGCCTGCTGTGCTGGACGCGGCCCTTCGCCGCCTTCGACCTCTACATGCCCGCCGGACTGTCCCTTCTGTGAGGTCGTCGAGCGCTGTCGGCCGGGGCGATCGGTGGTAGCCTCATCCCAATGGTGACCGCGGCAATACCCAACCCGCCCAGCCGCCATCCCACCGACAGGTCAGCCGGCGGAAAGGCTTTCATCGCGCTGCACGGCGTCGGAAAGACGTACGCCAACGGCAAGACTGCCCTCCGTGACGTAGACCTCGCCATCCCCGAAGGCGACTTCGTATTCCTCGTTGGACCGTCCGGCGCGGGCAAGTCCACGCTCATCCGATTGCTGATTCGCGACGAGACCGCTTCCCAGGGCCAGGTGTTGCTCGACGGCCGCGATCTCGCCAAGCTCAAGCGCCGAGAGGTGCCGCGAATCCGCCGCCAGATCGGCACCGTCTTCCAGGACTTCAAGCTCCTGCCCAACAAGTCGGTGCGAGACAACGTCGCCTTCGCGCTGGAGGTCACGGGCACACCCGGTCGCCAGATCAGGCCCGCGGTCGATAGGGTTCTGCGAGTCGTCGGGCTGCGCGAACAAGCCAACCAGCTTCCCAGCCAGTTGTCCGGGGGCGAGCAGCAGCGCACCGCGATAGCGCGCGCGCTCGTGCACGACCCTCGCCTCTTCATCGCCGACGAGCCTACGGGCAACCTGGATCCGCTGATCAGCTGGGAGATCATCCAGCTGCTGCTCAGGATCAACGACATGGGCGTGACGGTTCTGATGGCGACCCACAACGCCGAAGTGGTGACCGCTCTGCGCAAGCGCGTCGTCGCACTCGAGGACGGGCGCATCGTCCGAGACGAGGTCGGCGCCGCATATCACCGAGAAGACTGACGTGTTCGCCTTCATCGGCTTCAGTCTCCGGCGAGCCTGGCGGGGGTTCTGGCGCAACGGCCTGATGAGCCTCGCGGCCATGGCCACGATGGTGTTGATGCTGGTCTTGCTTTCGGGATTGATCCTGATGCTGGCCGGGCTCGACGCGACGATCAATTACGTCGGCCAGAAGGTCCAGGTTGTGGCTTACATGAAGGACACGGCGCCCAAGACGGACGTGGACCGAATTCAGCTGGTTCTTCAGGAAATGCCCCAGGTAACTCAGGTCAACTACGTGTCGAAGGCGCAAGCGCTGGCCGATTTCCAACAGCGCCAGCCGGGAGACGCCGCCCTCATCGACACACTGCCGAGCAACCCACTGCCGGCCTCTCTCCAGATCAACCTGCGAGACCCAAGCGACTACGTCGCGGTCGCCAACTATCTGCGAGCCCAGACCGGTTCCGTCGATAGCGTTCAGGACCTCAAGGTCACCGTTGGACAGATGATCGCCGTGGCCAACGTTCTCCGAACCGGTGGCATCGCCGTCCTGGTTGTGGTCTGCCTTACGGTGCTGTTCATCATCATGAATACGATCCGGCTGGCGGTTATGGCCCGGGCCGAGGAGATCGAGATCATGCGCCTGGTCGGCGCCTCGGACGCGTTCATCCGCTGGCCGTTCATCTTCGAGGGCGCTCTCGTCGGGCTCTTCGGCTCGCTCATCACCATCGCGTTGCTGTGGGTGGTCCAGGCGCCGTTGACCAACTTCATGTCCGACTTCTTCAACGTCCTACCGGTCCAGGCCAGCGTCCTTGTGGGCCGAGACGTCGCATTGATCGTACTTGGGACAGGGGTCGGTATCGGCGTCCTAGGTTCGTTCCTGTCTGTTCGTAGCTACCTGATCCGCTGATCCAGTTTCGGGCCCGCTGCCGGCCATTCGAGAGGTTCCACCGATGTCCGCGCCTGTGATCCCTGCCGGTGACGACGAACCGGCCTCCAACCTGCCAGATGTCGAGGCGTCGCAGCCGCCGGAGACCGAGTTGCCGAACCCGCGCGGCCGCCGGCGCAGGGCCGGTTCCTCGCGTTTTGCCACGATCCTGGTGGCGATCCTTGCCGCCAGCGCACTTTTCGTCGGAGGGTACTCGCTGGGCGCCCATGTCGCGACCACGCCCGGCACTCCCGCCGCCGAGGAGAGCCGCTTTGCGCCTTTCTGGGACGTCTACTCGCTGATCCAGAGCAGTTACGCCGGGTCACCCAAACCCAGCGCGGACGCCCTCGTCCGAGCCGCCATCACCGGCATGATGCAGAGCCTGAACGATCCTTACTCCTACTACCAGGCACCCGCGGACTTCCAGAACACGCTCCAGAGCGTCGGCGGCCAGGCAGTCGGCGTCGGGATCCAGGTCCAGCTCGAGCCCGTCGATCCCAGCAGCACGGCCGAATGCACCAAAATCGGGGGCGGATGCCAGCTCGCGGTGGTCAAACCGATCCCCGGATCGCCGGCCGAGAAGGCCCGGGTGCTGGCCGGCGACGTGATCGTCGCGGTCAACGGCACGGCGCTGGACGGCTTGACCGTCGACCAGGCGAGCGCTCTCATCAAGGGCGACAAGGGCACGAAGGCGACGCTGCTGATCGATCGCGCGGGTCAGCGCCTCGAGATCGCCATCATCCGAGACCTCTTCGACCTGCCTGAGGTCGCAACCGCATCGCTGGCGGGCGGCAAAGTCGAGTACATCAGCCTCAGCCAGTTCGGCAACCCCGCCGCCGCACAGTTCCACGACGCCCTCGCGGCCGGGCTCAAAGCCGGCGCTCGCTCGATAATCCTCGACCTGAGAGGCAACCCGGGCGGCCTGGTCACAGGAGCCGACGCAATCGCGAGCGAATTCGTCTCGTCGGGGACGATCGTGTACCAGATCGACGCCGGTGGGACCGAGACCGCCATTTCGGCCAAACCGGGCGGTCTTGCGACCGACCCATCGATCAAGCTCGCCGTCCTCGTGGATCAGAACTCGGCGTCGGCGTCCGAGATTCTGGCCGGCGCCCTCCAGGCCCGTGGGCGGGGCGTGCTCGTCGGCGACCACACCTTCGGCAAGGGCATCTTCCAGGTGTACCTGCCGCTGCCGAACGACGCGGGCGGGATACACCTCACAACCGGTCGCTGGCTGACGCCAAACCACGTCTCGATCCAGGGAAAGGGCTTGCAGCCGGACGTGCCCGTGAGTTCGGCCAACGCACGAGCCGGTCAGGATCCGGTGCGCGACGCGGCGCTGGTGAAGCTGGGCTATTCGGCCGAGTCGGGTCAGTCGCCCAGCCCAAGTTCGAGCCCCGCAGCCCCGAGCGCCAGTCCGTCCGGCCCGGCCGCGCCGTCGGCGAGCTGATCGCCTCGACCCGTCCGACGCCGCCAAGTTTGGGGTAGTTGCGCCTTTCGATCGGATTCGCGTACCATGCCCGCAAGCGAAAGGAGGTGATGTGCAGTGATAGATTTGGCCACACGCTGCACCACCTCGCAGGTGACCGTTCTCTAGGGATCGGCCCGCCCTGTGGGTGGTGTTCGAAACAGCTTGAGGATGCCGGTCCTTCGGGGCCGGCATTCTCGCGTTCAGACTTGAGGAGCCCGTAATTGGCCGAAGAGAAGACGGTCGCAGTCAACCGAAAAGCGCGTCACGACTACTCGATCGAGGATTCGTTCGAGGCCGGTATCGTGCTGACCGGGACCGAGATCAAGTCGGTCCGAGCGGGCAAGGTGAGTCTCGCGGAAGCCTATGCGCGCGTGGAACGCGGCGAGGCCTGGCTGGTCGGGGCGAACATCGCGATCTGGGAGGGCGGCAACCGCAACAACCACGAGCCGAAGCGCCCGCGCAAGCTGCTCCTCCACCGCGAGCAGATCGTGGCGCTGCTGATGAAGACCAAGGCCAAGGGCTTGACCCTCGTGCCGCTCAAGATGTACATCACCGAACGCAGCCGCGCCAAGCTGGAGATAGGGCTGGGTCGTGGCAAGCAGCAGCACGATCGCCGCCGCGACATCGCCGAGCGCGATTCCCGCCGCGAAGTGGAACGCGCCATGGCCGACTCGGGCCGGGGCCGCTGAGGGCGCGACCCACGGGCGCGGCCGCCCTAACGCTACCCGTCCTTGGCTCCGTCGCCCAAGACGGGTAGAATGCGCTTCCGCCGGTGGCGGCGGCACTTTACCAAGTGCCGCGGGTCCGTGGGGATGCGTGGTTTCGACAGGGGCCAGTGACCGGAGAACGCGAGCCGAGGTTGGTCTCCAGGCCTCGTAAAAAGGAGCCCAAACGAAGTAACTGGCAACAACCAGTCTGCTCTCGCCCTCGCTGCTTAGGCAGTAAGGTGAGCGTGGAAGCAGCCTCACCTCCGTGGGCTGTGGAAGCGTCATTCAGCGGAGGTGCGGTTCCGAGTAGCGTCGCGTAGTCGGAACTAAAGCCCGCAAGGGAACGTGACTGGAGCGCTCGGCAGGTTGCCGATGGTCGGCCGGGCGTTCGACGACAAACTATCGGACACGCTCGTAGTGGTCTCCGGAGAAGGTTTCTGGACGGGGAGTTCGACTCTCCCCCATCTCCACCACTTCTTCTGCCTCGCCGCGCGGCGGCGGCGGAGATGTGGCAATTCGGGAACACCGATACGACTCGCGACCCGTTGGTTTCTCTTTAGTGCGACCGCAATGGCACTCATCAGCGTCGTGGGATGTCAAGCGTCAGCCGCCGACCCTGGACTCAAGGTCGGCGGCGATCCAAGGCCCGCGATCGTGAGCGCTGGAAATGTTGTGGGCGGGGAACCTGTCTCCTTCGGCTCCATCATCCTTTGTCTCGGAGCGCCGGGATCGGCGACTATCCGTGACGTCTCACTGATGGGCTCGACGGGCAGCATCCACTTGGACAAGTTCGCGATCCGACCCAATCCGTACGTGCGTCAGCAACAGGGCGTGGGAGCAGAGCGATCGGATCTGGCTGCGCTTGGGTTCTCGGCCTCGACGGCCCAGGTAGTTGACACGCAGTGCCCCAAACCTGGTGCGGAAGCAACCTGGCAAGGCGGATCGGAGCTGGCCTTTCAGGTTTCATACGACGGGAAGGGCACCGCCGGAAGCCAATCGCTGAATGTCACGTACGAGTACGGCCCTGGGACGACCAAAGCCTTCTCCATCTCGTATGGGGTCAGGTTGTGTCCGACCCAATGCGCCGACCCCACAGCGGCCACCTCAGGCACCTCGGGGTGACTTCGTCCCCTGCCGAACACCTCGGACGGTGCGCCGGTGCACCTCATCGGGCACGGTCCGGCCAAACTCATGGCCGCGCGGATCGGGCATTCAGATAGACTGGACCGTCTGGATCCGGTCACGTTCGTATCCGCTGGGTGACGATGGACATTGCCCTCGTTCCGGGTCAGACCGATTACTACCGGATGCTCGGGCTCGACGCATCCGCACCTCTGGATGCCCTGCATGGGGCGTACCGGGTCCTGGCTCGCAAGCTCCATCCGGACGTTTCGGGCAATCCATCGACGGCCCTGGCCATGAGCCGCGCGAACGCACTCTTCGACTCCCTGCGAGCGCACCGAGACGTCTCGAACGCTTCTGGGTTCGATCTCCTGGCCGCCCAGCGCGAAGCCGACTCGCTGGGGTCCGATCCTCTGTTCCGCTACCGCGAAACCATGAGCGGCCGCGCCGGCACGCAGGGGCAGCTGGTCGACATTCTGGCCTGAGGATGCGTGCCCTTCCAGGCGCTCGCTCAACCGGCGTGCTGGGCCTCGCCGCCACCGCCACGATCCTCGGCGGCGCATTGGTTGCAGCCGTTCCATATCGCGGCTGGGCCGGTGAAACCTACTCCCCGTTGAACCACTTCGTGTCCGAGCTCGGCGAGGTCGCCCGATCACAACTGTCTGCGGCGTTCAACTTCGGGGTCGTCGGCGGCGGCCTGGGCCTCGGGCTCTTCCTGATCCTGTTGTCCCGGCGCCTCACCGGGCGCTATCGGCCGGCTCTTGCGATCGCAGGCGTGGTCGCCGACGTCTCGGGCACGCTCGTCGGCATCTTCCCGATGGACTACCACGCCATCCACGGGCTGGTTTCGGCGGTGTTCTTCTGCACGGGCTGGATCGTCATGGCGATCTTCAGCGCCTGGCTGCTGACGATGCCGCGGCGCGGTTTCGGCCGCTGGCTCCTGATCCCCGCCGCTCTCGGGGTCACCGCCAGCCTCCTGTTCGTGGCCGTCTTCGCGACCTATAGCCCGCTTCCGCCAGACGTCCACATCATCGAGCGCCCCGAAGTCTGGACTGTCCCCGCGCTCGAGTGGGCGGCGTTGCTCGGCCTGCTCAGCTGGTTCGCGTGCGTCTCGTTCGAATTGCTCCGACCCGAAACCGCCTCGTCAGCCCAGAGCGCGCGGTAGAAGGGCGACGCACAGGACGATCGTCAGGAGCGCCACGGAGCCGGCGATCAGTGCGATGCCGGAAGATGCCCGGCGGCCGGAAGTCGGCTTCGACGAACGCGGCGGCGGCACGGATTCGAAGCCCGAGATCTCCTCGATTCTCGCTCCCAGGCTGGGGGACGGCGCCGGCGCCGCCGAAAGCTCCGAGACGAACCGCTCGCGCCGCATCGCTGCGTCGCTGGGCTTGAGGTTCCGCATCGCCATCCTCCCCGGTTCATACGCTGGAAACGCGCTTTGAGACGCCCGGAGGCAGGCGAACGTTTCGATCTCTATTCTTGCCCGCATGTCCGAAGTGCCTGCCAAACGACGAGGCCGCCTGCGGAGCCTGTTGGTGGATCTGGAGCCGGTCCGGCGGGATCGCGACTTTCGAATGCTCTGGCTCGGCCAGCTAATCAGCGGCGTCGGCCGCCAGGTCACCGTCGTCGCGCTTCCGTTCCAGCTGTGGCAGCTGACGCACAGCTCGCTCTCGATCGGGCTGCTGGCGTTGGTGCAGCTCGTCCCAATCCTGGTGTTCGCTCTGGGCGGCGGGGCTGTGGCCGACGCAGTCGATCGCCGGCGCCTGCTGCTCGTGACCCAGATGGCGCTGGCCGCCTCGAGTCTGTGCCTGGCGCTGCTGGCCCTCATGCCCAGCCCGCCGATCGTGGCGCTGTACGTCGTCGCGTTCTTCGCAGCCGGAACTGGGGCCGTGGACCAGCCGGCTCGATCCTCGGCCATTCCGCGGCTCGTCCCTCGAGAGCGGCTTCCCGCGGCCATCGCCGTCAACTCGCTCAGTTACCAGGCCGTGAGCGTCGTTGGGCCGGCGTTCGCCGGCGTGCTGATCGCGACGACCGGGATCGCGTCGGCGTTCGCGTTCGACGTGGTGACGTTCATTGCCGCGATCGCGGCCCTGCTGGTCATCGCCCCGATCCCGCCTCATCCCGGGGCGGTCAGGCCCGGTCTGCGCGCCGTGGCCGAGGGTTTGAGCTTCGCCCGCGCGCGCAGGATCGTCTTCGCGACCTTCGTGATCGACCTGGACGCCATGGTCTTCGGGATGCCTAGCTCGCTCTTCCCGCAGCTCGCGCTAACCGTCTTCAACGCCGGGGCCGCGGGTTATGGCCTCCTGACCGCCGCGCCGGCCTTCGGTGCACTCGTCGGCGCAACACTGACAGGCTGGGTCGGTCGCGTGCGTCGACCGGGGCGCGGCGTGGTCGTGGCGGTTGCAGCCTGGGGAGTTGCGATCCTGGCCTTCGGCCTCCTCACGGTCAGCTTTCCGTTGGCCCTCGCCTGCCTGGCGATTGCCGGGGCCGCGGACGTCATCAGCGCGGTGCTGCGCAGCTCCATCGTCCAGCTCGAAACCCCCGACCGGCTGCGGGGTCGCCTGATGTCGATCCACACCCTGGTGGTGACGAGTGGGCCGCGGCTGGGGGACGCAGAAGCGGCCGCGGTATCGGCCGTGGCCGGACCGCAGTTCTCGGTCGTATCCGGTGGAATCTTGTGTTTGGTGGGGCTTGCGGCGGTCGTTCGGCGCTTTCCGGAGCTGCTCGCATATGAAGCCCGCGGCGGAGCCTCGCTCCAGGTGGCGGAGCCGACCGACGAGACGCTCGAGGCTTCCGCGTAACGCCGCGGCACAAGAGAAGAGCCGGCGGGGTGCGCCGGCTCTGGATTCGCCGAGTTATCTCCGCTTGAACGCGGGCAGACCCTACGGAGTGGACACCGAAGGAGCCTCCGAGGGGGGACTGGTCGGCGCCGGCGCGGTCGTCGATGGCGACGGTGCCGGAGTCTGACCGGGCGCCGGGCCGCCGATCTCGAGCTGGCCGTTCACTCTGGCGTAGTTCGAGGAGAACTGGTCGAAGTGGATGACGTTTCCGCCGGCGTCCTTGACCGTGCGAGTCATGAAGGCATCGAAGCCGTCGGTCTTGTATTCGAGCTGGTTCATCTTTCCCGGCGCCAGCGTGTTCGTGTAGATGGGCGGGTTGTTAGTCGCCGTCTTGTAGTTGGTGATCACGGTCTTCCCGAAGCTCACGGTCCGGCCGGTGGGCACACTCCACAGTTCGAAGGTGATGGTGCTCGTAGCGCCATAAGTGGTCGAGCCGTGGATAACGATCGGATAAGCGGTGTCATTGATCCATTTCAGGTCGAACCGCGACGAACCGTTGTAGTAGACCGTGGCGTCGCTGCCCTTGGGGAAGCGTGCGTCCGCGTAGCGGTCGATGAAGTAGTAGTGCGGATGCCGCTCCACGATCTGCAGCCCCGCAGCGAGCGCGGCGTGGAACATCGTCGTTGAAGCCGAGCAGATGCCGCCGCCGATGGCGCCCGTGTGGTCGCTCTTGCCGCCCAGGATGACGCCGCCCATCTTGAACCCGTGGGCCGCATCGATCGATCCGACTCCATCGAGGAAGCTGAAGGTCGCCCCGGGCGCCACCACCTCGCCGTTCAGGAGCTGGGCAGGAACACGGATATTGGCGCCGAAGCCGTTCGATTCACCAGGGAAGAACACCACGGTCGCCGACGCAATTTTCTCCATCTTGTTCATTGCGACGGCTGCTTGCTCGTCGGTGAGCTTCGGCTGCGTCACGGCCGCCACGACGGCCACGGTCGCTGCCGGGCTCTTGCCGCTGGCCACACCATCGAGATAAGCCTCCGCGGCCAGAGCGGTACCGCTCACGTCCACCACGATGCCGTCCTTGCCGCCGGTCACGCCGACGGGCTTGCCCGTGCTCTTATCGGTGAGGAAAGTCGGCTCAACGGGGATCTGGTTCATGGTCGAGGTGGCCAGAGAGTCGATCCCGCCGGACACCAGCGCCGGATCGGCGACCGGCCCGTAAGTGCCGTCGCTCCTGACCCCGAACACGATCCAGGACTTGACCGTCGTCGCCGGGACCGTCCAGCTCTGGGTTCCAAGAGAGAGAGGGAGATCCGCCGCCATCTTCTGCGCTTGAACGATTGCGTCCTGAGCTTGGGCAACGGAGACACGCGGCTGGAGCTCCACGAAAGTCCCGCCGGTCCGGAAGTCCATCGCAGCAGCAGGCTTGCTCAGCTCAGCCAGGATGGAGGCGGCTATAGCCGCCTCGTCGATCCCGTGGCCAGCCTCTCCGGGGATCACCTTGTAGCCCGTGCCGTCGGCGACGACCTGAGCGTCTTTGGCCAGAGCAGCGTTGGAGCCGGTCAGTTCCCGAAGGCGGCCGGCGAGCAGGGTCGGATCGACCTTCACCATGAGCGGGACGTTGTCGCCCGTGGCGACGGCACGGACGGCGGCCGCGGCGTTCGCGATCGGGTCGCCCTGGCGTCCGACCTGAAGGGCTGCATCGGCCATTGCCTCCACGTCGGGGCCGCGACCGATCTCTTTGTACGTGATCTTGGCGGTTCCGACCGGCGTCTCAACCGTGACCTGGCCGTCCGAGAGGTATGCGTACTCGGTTGTGAGCTTGGTGATCGCCTGTTCCCGCGTCAGGCCCGAGAGATCGGCGCTGCCCACATGCACGCTCGGCAAGACGCGGCCGCCGTACATCTGGGACATTCCGAGGGCGACAGCGGTACCGAGCGCCAGAAAGGCGAGCACCGCGATCACGAACGCCAACAGGAAAGGCAGGGGGCGAATACGAGTGCCTGTCTTGGCCACGGCCTTCCCCTCCGACACGGACGGCCCGATGGGTTCCGTCAGCTCCGATTCAACGAGCGGATCCGTGGTCATCGTCTTTCCTTCTCACGGCGCTCTGCCGCTATCGTGGCGTCAATACTTCATGGAATGGCTGATGCCGGGCCGTGTTGCCCGTTCCAGCGATAGACGCGCAGCCGCCTCTGCAGGTGACGCCCTCTTCGAATAATCCTGAGCACGCCGATACAGTATGTCACCCCCCAATGTGGGGTGTATGTCTACAGTACCCTCTACCCTTCTTGGGGAGTCGCTCCTACAGCTCTCGCGGTAGTACCACTACTCGCCTGTTCGGCTCTTCGCCGATCGATTGAGTCGCGACCTTACCGTGTTCGCGCAGCGCGAGATGGATCCAGCGCCGCTCGAGTGCCGGCATCGGCTCGAGCTGAAGCATCTTCCCGGTCGTCAGGACGCGCTCGGCGGCCCGGTTGGCCAGGTCACGCAACTGGCGCTCGCGCCGGCCGCGGTAGTCCTCGACGTCGACCAGGACGCGGGTCCATTCGCCGACCCGACGGGAGAGCAGCAGATTCACGAGGTGCTGCAGCGCGGAGAGACGCTCACCCTTACGGCCGATGAGCGCGCCCAGGGCTTCTTTCTCGTTCCCTTCGCCGACCACGTTGAGGCGGTTGGTTTCGCCGCCCTCGATCTCGACGGTGACCTGGAAATCGAGCCGCGCCATGAGCTGCTCGAGGATCTCCTTGGCAGCGGCGATTGCCTCGGGCGTGACCTCCGCGGATTCGTGCCGTTCGACCGGAGCCGCATCGCGAGCGGCGGCCACTTCGGCAAGCTCCTTTGCTGTGAGGCCGGGCTGCGGGCCGCGCTGGCCGGAGTCCTCGCGAGGACGCGACGGCATGGGACGTCGGCCGCGGTCGCCTCCACGGTCACGATCGAAGGAGGGGGCCCCAGGCGCACGATCGGGGCGCGCGCCTTGAACGGGTCGCGGGCTGGGTCCACGCATTGGGGCCGCGTCGGGACGCCGGTCGGGCGGGCGCGGACCGCGGTCGCGATCGGGTCCACGGTCCCCCCACGCGGGTCGGGCGCCGCGGTCACCGCGGTCGCCGCCACGATCGGGCATGCGCGGCCGCTCTTCGCGGTCGCGGTCGTGAGTGGGGGCGGGGAGCGGGACCTGAGCCGCGGCCTCACGCTTGGGGGCACTGCCCCCCAGCAGGGATCGCGGAGCGGCAAGCACTCGGGCCGGCTCGGCTCCCATGCCCAGTACTCCCCGGCTGCCCGGGGTCAGGATTTCGAAGTCGAGTTCGTCGAGGCCGGCCCCGAACTCTTCTCGGGCGTTCCGAAGGGCCTCTTCGACCGTCTTGCCGGTGAACTCGCGGTAGACATCGCGAAAGCCAGTCATGTCAGCGTCGTCTCCCTCGTCGACTTTGCCGCCGTTGGGCGTTGGGCCGAACCGTTGAGGCCGCCGATGCCGCTCGCTCTACCGGCTTCAGCCGGGTAGCCGCCAGTGACTTGCCCGCTTCCGAGGGCTGAGGCATCGTGACCGGGAACCTGGGGGTATAGGCACGAGCGAAGGACGGCGTCCAGCCGAAGAGCGGGAACATCGACCCCCACCCGACAATGAGGAACTGCTGGATGAGCGAGAAGACCGAGGTCGTGATCCAGTAGATGAAGAGGCCGGCGGGCAGGAAGCCGCCGTACAGGATCGAGATGAACGGCAGGAAGATCATCATGGTCCGCTGGCTGCTCGCCGAGGGATCGCTCTCGGCAGCAGGCGGCATGAGCATTCGGCTCTGAACGAACTGGAGCAGCGCCGAGACGATGGCGATTGCGCTGACACCAAGGACGAAGAAGCCGAGGTTCAGGTCGAAGATCTTCTGGGGCTGCCCCAGGTCAACGCCCAGGAAGTTCGAATTGATGCACGGGGCGAACTTGTTCACCACGCCGTTGACGACGTTGCCGCAGGTCAGGGGCAGCTTGGCTCCGAAGACGGTGAGCATCGCGCTCGGGTCGTAGTTGGTGAGACCGTCGCGGATGACCCAGTACATCGGGAAGAGCAGGCCCATCTGGAGGATCGACGGCAGGCAACCCGCGGTCGGACTGACGCCGCGCTCCTTGTAGAACGCCTGCGTGGCGGCGTAGACCGCCTGACGATCGCCCTTGTAGCGGCGCTGCAGCTCCTTGGTGAGCTCCCGGAGTTCCGGGGCCAGCATCTGCATCCGCTTCTGGGACACGATCTGCTTGGCCGAGAGCCGCATCGTCACCAGTCGGATCATCAGGGTCATGAGAACTATCGCAATGACGACGTTACCCGTCAGGGCGTAGAGGCCCGCAAGCAGAAGGAAGAGGCCCTGGAAGATCGGCGTGAACAGCCAGGCAAGCAGGCTCATCGGGTCCGCTCCGTTTGGCGCCGCGGGCCGAATCGGAACGGGTTGAGTCGGGCTCGGAGACGGCGATCGGGTAGGCGAGGCACTCGCCGCCGCGGATTCGCTCGGGGCCAGGAGCTCCACCGAAGTTCCTGTCGTCGTCGAAGCCGCCGCAACGATGACAGGGCTGGTGTTCGGGTCCGCGGCGCGGGCAGTGCCGCACGCGACAGCCGCAATGGCGACAAGCGCCAGCAGCAGTCCGAGGGCGGCCCAACGCGCTCGCGACATCGATCGGTTCGTGGGAGACGTCATCCTAGCGAACAGGGTCGTAGCCGCCCGGATTCCACGGGTGGCAGCGGGCGATTCGACGCATTCCCATCCAGCTCCCTCGAAGCAGACCGTACTTG